>CAYUSV010000001.1:0-57988 GCA_964447385.1 uncultured Campylobacterales bacterium
GCGTCAGATTTTGTCATAAAGTTATATTTTAGTTTTAAAACATTTTTTTTAAAATCCATTTGAGAAAAGAGTTCTTTTGCTTCGTTTGCACAATCTTCATCGACAAAATTTGTCTCGTGTTCCATATATGCAAAAGTAAAAACAAAATCCTCAGTAAGTTTACAAAGTTCTGTGTTTGCATTAAAAAGATCCATCATGTGGCGTTTTTGGTTACTTTGAAGATACAAAGATGAACTATAAAAGAGAGTATTGGCTAAAAATATAGAGATATGCTCACTAAAATTTTCATAATAAATAGACTCCATCAACCCTTTGCGAAGAATAATATGCTCACTCAAATACTCCATCACAACAACACTCATCGCTTCATCTGCATAATAGATCTTTGGCGCAAACTCTTGCACCAATTTCTCATAGCTTTGAAGTGCTCTTATCTCAAAAGTCATTCGTTGGCGAGAGAGAGCAAAATCCTCTCCTGCACACCGAAGATATGGAACAGCTTGTTTGACTATAAGTGCTCTGTTTGGATCTTTTTTACTTTTTACAATAAAAACAAAATTTAAATTTCCATCACCTATCTCTTGTGAAATTAGTACATCATCACCAAAAAAATCCTTAATGGTTGGGATATTTAAGAGAAACTTTTTTACGCTTTGTGATGTTAAAATATAATAACTCATAAAAACTCCTATTGCTTATTATAGGATTATCCTAATTAACAATTTTATAATTTACTATATCACCCTCCAAAGTTTTTAAAAATGCTACGATATCATCAATTTGTTCTTTGGTAAAATTAACACCGATTTGATGTCTTCCCATTATTTTTACAGCTTCTTCTATCTTTTTAATTGCACCGTTATGAAAATATGGTGCAGTTTTGGTAATGTTTCTAAGTATCGGTACACGAAATCGTTTGTGATTGTTTTGACCTAAAAAACCACCTATATTTTCAAATGGAAAACTCTCATCAATGACTTTCATGTTTGGATCAAAACTGATATTAAACCAATCTTTATATGGACGAAGTGGAAACTTTTGAACACTTTGCCCACCAATGCTCATGCCGGTATGACACCCTTTGCACCCTTTATCTATAAAAATATTTAAGCCTCTTTTTGCTTTTTCATTGATTGCATCATCATCCCCATCTAAAAAAGCGTCAAATTTTCCATAAGTTAAGAGAGTTCTCTCATAAGCTCCTATAGCCTTTTGAAGGTTTTCAAATGTGATATCTGTGCCAAATACATCTTCAAACGCTTCTTTATAAGCAGGAATATTTCTGAGCCTATTTTCCACCTCTTTTGGAGTCATATTCATCTCAAAAGGAGCTTGTATGGGACCTCCTGCTTGCTCTTCCACATCTTTTGCTCTAGCATTCCAAAACTGTTTTGTTGCAAGTGCTGCATTTAAAACAGTTGGAGAATTTAAGTGAAAAGGATTTTTTAAGTTATTATGACCAATTGCCGTGGGGATATTATCGTCGCCTCCCTCCTTTAATTTATGACAAGATGCGCAACTGATATCATGATCACGAGATAGTATTGGATCAAAAAAGAGCTTTTTCCCAAGTGCAATTTTTTCAACACTCAGAGGATTTTGTGGGTTATCAACAACTTTTAAAAGATCTTCATAAGTTTTTGGTATAGGTTTTAGACCAAGAGATAGTGCTTTGTCTCTTAGATTATTATCGCTTATCTTGGTAAATTTTTTTTGGGAAAATGTATATAACAAAACAGCTGATATAACCACGATAGATACGATGACTATTTTCATGTTGTATGTCTGTTTTTTTGTGTTCATTGTATCGCTCCCTTTTTTTTTATAAGTTTAATATTGTAACACTTTTTTACATCATCAATCAATATAATTTCATCACAGGAGGAATTTTATTTTAGCACAAAAGGAAGTTTAATAGGTAAAAATGGTCATTTTATCCAAATTATAACTTTTTTGAAGGTATTAGATTTTTGGGATAAATTCCATAAGTGTTAAAAAAGAGTTTACTAAAATGACCTTGATGTTTATATCCCACCTCTTTAGCAATTTTTCCTATGGTTAAAACTTGTTCTTTTAAAAGCAAATTAGCAACTTCCAATCTTCGCTTTTGAATGTAATGGTAAATAGTTGTTTTATAAACTTTTTTGAAAACAATTTTTAATTTTGACTCATTTGTAGCACAAATATGTGCCAATATTGATATTGTTGGTGGATTTGCAAAGTTTTTTAATAGATATTTTTTTGCTTTTGAAGCTATCTTTAACTCCTGTGCATCTATTGCAGGGTCAATGAAATCAAGCAGGGAAAATCTATGTATCATAAACTCAATAACATTATGCTCACATCTAATACTATTTAAATTAGAATTGATTTTTATAATTTTATCTATGATATATAAGCTTAGTGCATCTATAGGTTGGCTATCGATAAGCTCCAAAGAGAGTTCATTTTGAATCTTTTGATATAAAAAATCAATTGGTTCATGCTCATCTAAACTTAGATATCTTTTAAGAAAAAAATCGGCAATAAAAAGAATAAAAATATTACCACTTCCATCAATGCTAAGATTTTGTTGTGAAGAACAATATATATCAGTATTGCCATTTTTTGTGCTAAATTTTTTTTTGGATATATGATCAATTATAGAGAGGTTGCCATTTTTTACAGCGCAAATCATGACCATTCTATCGAGATTTTTTATATCTAGTTTGATTTTGTTGTTTATATCTAAAAAAATTATACCATTTGAAATATCAACTCTAGTAAAACTCTTATTGTCTGTTATTTTGTAACTTCTATCGCTTATATTGAAAAAAAAACTTTCCATTATAGATGGTAATACTCTCTAACCCGTCTCTCAAAATCTTCATCACTAAGCTCTTTTCGCATAGGGATAAATTTGCGTGCTTTTTCTCCAATAGTTGCATGTGGAGGAAATTTATCATCATTTATAATTTTAAGTATTATTTTAGCAACCTCTGTTGCATTATTTCCATGATTTATCTGATCAATTATAACAGGAGCAAGATTGGATACGATTTTAGAGTATGGTGAATTTTTGTCAAAAGTTTTTGGATTTGTTACCAAATTTTCTCTTGCAAAATTTGTATCAAAAAATCCAGGCATGATAGAGTGAACTCTGATACCAAAATCTCTTAATTCATATCTTAAAGAGTCGGTAATTCCCTCAACTGCATATTTGCTAGAGTTGTAAAAAGTAAAAAGAGGTAGCCCAATTTTGCCTAAGAATGAGCTGATGTTTATGATTATGCCGTTTTGTTGTTTTCTCATAATTGGAATGACAGCTTTACAAACTCTTAACACTCCAAAGACATTAATGTTAAATTGTTCAAACATCTGCTTTTCATCCATATCTTCAACGGTCGAAACCAAGCCATAACCAGCATTGTTTATAAGAATATCTACTTTTTTGATCTTATCTATAGACTCTTTTATACAGTTAGAGTCTGTGATATCAAGTTTGATAGGGGTTATATTTGGATGTTTAATATCTGAAAGTTTTTCTGGTGTTCTGCTACCTGCATAAACTTTAAAACCTTGTTTTGCCAAAAATTGTGTAGTTGCTCTTCCCATTCCGGAACTTGCTCCGGTGATTAGTACTACTTTCATTTCATGTTTTTAACCCATCTTCATAAAAAGACCTGCTAAAAAAGCAATTAAGATTGTAAAAAATAGTAAAAGAAAATTTTTCATTTTTTCAGAAATCTTTTTTTTACTAGTAATGAAATCCACAATTTTAATAGCCGGATAGATAGAAAATGCTATAAAAGCCATCATAAATACAAGTGTTATAACTATATCCATTATCTATCTCCTACTTCTCAAACCAGTTTAATTGTTCTCTTAGTTCTACAACTTTGCCAACCACAATCAGAGCAGGAGTTGGCAAATCTTTAGCTTTTTCATATATGTTTTCCAATGTACCAACAACTGTTTTTTCATCTTTTGTGGTGCCACGACTTATAACTGCGATTGGATAATCTTTTGGTTTTCCAATCTCTATAAGTTTTGAAGTAATTACAGCAAGTCTATGAAGTCCCATTAAAAATATGATAGTATCATCAGTTTTATAATTTTCCCACGGTATCTGTGAATGACTTTTATTTGTACTCTCATGTCCTGTAACAACTCTAAATGAGACAGTCACGCCACGGTGTGTAACTGGTATACCAGCATATTCAGGTACAGCAATTGCCGAGGTGATTCCTGGTATAAATTCAAATTCAATATTTTTTTGTTTCAGATAAATAGCCTCTTCTCCACCACGCCCAAAGACAAGCGGATCGCCACCTTTTAGTCTCACAACGCACTCAAATTTGAGAGAATATTGATAAATCAGTTCATTAATCTCTTCTTGGGGCAGGGTGTGATGTGAATCTTTTTTACCTACATAGACAAATTTACAACCATCTTTTGCCTCTTTTAAAATGTCTGGATTTGCTAATCTATCATAAATTATTACATCAGCTTTTTTTACAAGACGAAGAGCCTTTATAGTCAATAGATCTACATCTCCTGGACCTGCTCCTGTTAGATAAACTTTACCCACCGTTTTTCGCTTCATAGATAAAAATTCCAGATGGCTTTTTGATATCTTTGATCTCTTTTACAGTTGACCAATCTTTTGTATTTAAAACTATTACTTTATTTGCGTCATTAACTGAAACATAAAGGTAAGGTTTCTCTTTTGACCATCTTACATGTAACACTTTACCATCATACTCAAACCGTTTTATGATTTCCAATGTTTTTGTATCAATGATTTGAATTACAGGAAATTTTTTACCACTATAAGTGACAGCCATATACTTTTTATCTGGGCTTAAAGATGTAAATACAGGTAACCCCTCTGTCTCTATATTTTTTATAAATTTAAAATCTCTATCATAAACTAAAACTTTGTTATTGCCAACAGCAGGTATAAAAACTTTATCTCCCCCAATACTCCAAAATCCAAAATGTGGTACTTTTAAAACTTGTTTGTTGTTTTCTGCTGTAATTTTAATAGCAGAAAACTCCATCTTTTCCAAGTCAATAACTCCAAACTGTTTAGTTATAAAAAGTCCTACTATATAGTGATTGTCTTTTATCATTGCATCAAATGGCATCTCTCCAATATTTTCAAACTCTTTGTAGATTTGAAAGTCAGGTTTACCTGCACCCTTGTTCTTATCTTCAAGTACAGTGACTTTATCATTGTCCATTTGAGCAAAGATGATATAATTTTTATAAATCTTAATACCGACATTTTTAGAGCCTGTTTTGATTTTTTTGATAGGAGCGAGAGATCTGTCTAAAATATCTACGCTTTTATCATCATAATTTGCAACTGCAACATAATTTTTACCGATTACAAAACCAATTGCGCTTTTGCTAGTCTTATACTCGGCTAATATTTTTTCACTCTTTGGATCAAACCAAACTACATAACCGTCTCTGCTTATGAGATAGCCATCATCTTTATCAAATTTTACAACTCCATGATTCATATTGTGCATTTTTTTCATATGAGATGTAAGTTTTCCATTCTCAATTACTGCTAGTGATGAACTCTCTCTCTCAACTACAAAAATTTTCTCTTTTGCCACTGCTAAAGTAGTTAAGACAGCAGTAACAATAAATAGGTTTATAAATTTCATCTGAATATTCCTTTAATTTCATTATCATTTAAGTAACATGATGGGTCTTCTGCCCATATATCGTCATAAATTGCATATGCACGACTCCTAGAACCACCGTTACAGATATCTATATAGTGACAGAGAGAACATTTTCCGCCTATCTCTCTTGGATGTATGCGCAATTTTTGAAGCAATTGATCTGGCTTATCTCTCCAAATATTGCTAAAATCATTATCTAAAATATTTCCAATAATCTTTGGAAAAAAAGGATCAGGTTTTACATTTCCCTCTGAGTCAATATTTAACAATTTTCTACCTGCACTATTGCCACTCCATTGGGTAAGCCTTTCTCTCATGATATCTTTATATTTTGGAAATCTTTTACCAAACTGATGTAAAAAAACAATGGCATCTTGCTCCATGTTACCTGTTACTATCTCAATATCACGCCCACTCTCATAATACTCAAATGCTTTATCGATGATATATTTTACAGCAACTCTTCGCTCCTCTTTGCTCAAATCCATCTCTAAATTTTCTAAGCCTCTACCGCTATAAACTAAATGAGAAATGTATATTTTTGGTATATTTTCGCTCTCTGCTAATTTGAAAATAAATTCAAGATCATTATAAGTCTCTTTTGTAATCGTAAAACGAATTCCTACTTTGCTATCTTTGTAACTATTTAATAAATTAACAGCTTTCATTGACATCAAAAATGAGCCTTCAAGTCCTCTAAATCGGTCATGCGTCTTTTGGCTTCCATCTATACTAATACCGACATAATTAAATGTATCTAAAATTTTCTTAGCATTTTTTTCTCCAACATACAAACCATTTGTGGAGAGATAAGTAACGATACCTAACTCTTTACATTTGTTGGCAATTCCAAAAAGATCTTTTCTTGTCAGTGGTTCTCCACCAGAAAAGATGATAAACTTTATGCCATTTTCTTTTAATTTAGGCAAGGTATCTATAATCATCTGGGTTGTTAATTTATCTGTAGAGTCTAAATCAGCCTTAGTGTAGCAATGCATACACGAGAGATTGCAACGGTTAGTAAAGTTCCAAATTGCGATACTACCATCAAGAACTCTAGTCTTCTTCTCTTGCAACACAGAGCTGATTAAGTTTGATAACCGAAACATTAATCAGCCTCTTGTTTATAAGTGAAAATATAATCTGTAATTGCTTTTAATTCACTTGCATTTAATTCAAATGGTGGCATAGCACTTCGTTTGTAACCAAAAACTTTTGAAACACTTGCAGGATCAGCAATCATACCTTCGATCTCTTCTCTTGTTCGCTTTGATGCAATTTCTATAAAAGAGGGACCAAATGCAACTGCGCTTTGATGATGACACCCCCAGCAGTAAGTCTCAAAAACTTTTTTGCCAGAGAGTTTTTTTTCAGTTTTTACAACACTTTTTAGATAATCATCAACACTTTTTTTCTCATAACTGTTTAAATTTTTTAAATTTTGCATACATTTGTATGGTTCTTTGTTATCTTTACATCTTTGGTTAAATATATCAAGTCCAAAAAGGCGAGGATAAAATTGTCTATTTTTATTTATAAAATTATATTTGCCTACAGGTATATCTGCAGGATACGAGGCTAATTTTTTTAGATTTTTAGTATCCCAAACCTCTATGGAGCCGTTATGATCATAGATACTAAGATAAGCGTATTTGCCATCACCTGTAAATTCGGCATGTATATATTGTTTATCTTTAACAGGTACCATTTTTTTTATAGAAAAACTATTTTTGTCTATTAGTACTAGCTCATCGCTACCATTGTCTATCCATAGATATGGAGTATTTGGATGTGTTTTTACAAAAAATCCATCTCCTCCTGTCTCTATCTTTTTCTCAAAATCCCAGTCGTACATCTTCCATATAGTAATGTATGATTTTCTTAAGTGTGGAGTTGCAAAATAAAATTTACCATTGTTGTACCAGTATGTAGCAGAAAAAAGATGAGGCATTCCCTCTATGGCATGTTCAAAGACAATTTTCATACTTTTTATATCATAAACTCTAAGTACTTTACCGTTTCTTGCTGTCGCTATAAGAAACTTATCAAACGGATCGATAAAGAAATCCTCTATAGGCTCTTTGATTTTGATATATTTGATATCAAATGTTTTACTATCTACGATACCGACCAAAGGCTTATCTCTATATGTAAAAATCATCTTATCTTTACTGTATAACTCATATAAAGCACTTACTTTTCCATCTAGCTTGGTAAGTTTTATGGGTTTTAGCGTTGTGCTATCTAGTACTACCATCTGTTCTGGAAGCAGACATGTAACAACTACATGTTTGCCATCCCTACTCAAAGATAAGTTGCGAAGATTTATACACGCTCTTATTTTTGCAATTCGTCGTCCCTCTTTTAGTGAGTACCTAAGAACTTGACCATCACGAGTTGGTACAAAGATATTTTCAGCTTTAGGAAATTGGTATTTGATACCTCCATGAACATTTTTAAGGGCAAACTTATCGACTATTTTATCATCTTCGATAATCCAAACATAACCACCATCTCTCTCAACAACTGGAAGAACTTGCTCAATATTTTTAATACCAAGATCTTTTTTCTTATCATCAAACTCTATTGTAGATTTTTTAATATCTTTAAGACCCCAGTTATAATTTTTGACAGGTTTTTTAATGTATCTGCTTATCTCCAATAACTCATAAGCATTTAAAAATTCATAAGAAGGCATAAGCGTTTGTGGAAAACCATTTTTTATCTTTGCAGATAAATCTTTTAGTTTATACTTTCTTAAAAACTCTGGCATTAGTGGTGGACCTGTAAGTCCTATACGATCTTTATGGTGACAATCTGCACAGTATTTGTCATATAATTTTTTTCCGATGTTATGTTTAGGTAGTGCTTCTACCATGTGTCCAGCTGCACTATCTATTGCATTTAAATTTGAAAAAAATACGCTAAATACAAGCGTAGCCATAAGTAGTTTAATCTTCATTATTAGTTCCCCCGAAAAAAAATGCTTATTATAGTGAAAAAAGATAATATCGGGCTTCGCCCGATATTATTTAAAATGATACTAAATTAGTAAACATCATTCATTGTATTTGTGACATTAAATTTACCAGTTGGTGTGATAAGCCTCTTGTCATCAATTACATTTTTAAGTTCAAGTGTATTTGAATCATAAACTAAGATTGGACTAGGTGTTAATTTGTTACCCCAAATACTCGTCCATACTTCACTACCATCAGCGTTAAACTCAAAGTGTACAGGTCCTCTTGCTTTAACTTTTGGATCTGCTGACTTAAGATATTTTTCATCGATTGGAAGAGTTTTTACAACTTCTAATTTATCTTTGTCGATTACATATATCTGAGTCTGAAGTTTTCTATCTGGATTTACTGGACGATCAGCAAAGATATATTTGCTATTTGGATGTGTTTTTACAAACAAGTTTCCACCACCTTTACCTGGGAGTGCAAATTTTTTGACAACCTTCCAAGCGTTTTCTGGATGACCAACTGGATCAGTTCCGATTGCAACTATATCATTTGAACCGATATGACCAGTGATCCAAATTGGTCCAAGTGTTTTATGATCTACATTGGCACCACGACCAGGGTGTGGTTTAATACCCTCAGAAGGGATATTTTTTACCAACTTACCCTCTTTAGTATCAATCACTGATATAATATTTCTAGCATTTGCAGCTGACATAAAGTATCTTTTACTTAAATCCCAACCACCATCATGTAAAAATCTCTCAGCCTCTACCATTGTAATTTTAGGGTTTTTGACATTTGAATAGTCATACAACCAAACTTGACCAGTCTCTTTGATGTTGATTATCCATTCTGGTTTTATATGAGATGCGATGATAGCAGCAACTCTAGCTTCTCTAGTATATACATTTTTATCAACGGTGTAACTAGCCGTTGATACAATTTTTATAGGTTCTAGTGTCTCCGCATCAACCGTTACGATAGATGGCGGCCAATAACAACCAATAACTGCATATTTATCTTTCCACTCACCAAATTTTGAAGTATCTATACTTCTTGCGTCGTTACATGGTCTAAATTCAGCAACATTTTTAGGCTCACTCATCCAAAGATCGATAACAGAAGCTTTACCATCTCTTCCAATTACATACATATATCGCCCACTAGCACTTGTTCGTGTGATATGTGTAGCGTATCCAGAAGGAACAACAGAAACTATTTTTTTAGTTTTACCATCAACGATAGCAATTTTTCCGACATCTCTTAATATGACAGCAAAATAATCTTTCCAATTTTTTGCCCCAGCCTCTGGTGCTGTTGGTCTATCTTTGACTGGAATTAATATTTTATGACTTGCTTTCATATCTGCCATAGACTTTTCTGGTGGCATTGGCGCTTCAATTTGTATATATTTAGCCATTAGCTCAGTTTGAGCAGGCGTCAATTCTCCTGATTCACCCCAACCTGGCATTCCTCCTGGCGTTCCATCATTTATGATTATTTTAAGAGCATCTGTTCCAATTCCTTGAGACACTTTAGGCTCTAAAGATGGTCCCAATGCTCCTTTTCTAAGCATTCCATGACAACCTGCACATCTATCAAAATAGACCTGTGTTGCTTCTTTCATTTGATCTTCCGATAGTTTAACTTCACTTGCTTGTAGCCCGATTGCTACAACACTCGTTGCAACTACCGTATTTAAAATCTTACTTAACATTATAATATGTCCTCCGTATAATCTCTGTATAATTTACAATGAGTATAATGGTTCGGTTTGTTTTTCGGCAAACATGGGGGGACATTTATGTCCCCCCATTAGAACGATTTTACTCATATAACAGCTTTACTATTTTCCTTCGGCTAATCTTTTCTTCTCACTACTATAGATAAAAAACATAGGAATAACTATAATTGTATGAAGAAAAATCGTTAACAACATAGGATATTGGTTTAGTGTTCCAAAAAAACTAGGAACTATATCCGTAAACGGTTCAAACATTGTATCTCCTTTCTAAGATATTTGTTGGGGAAAATCCCCCCCCCCAACATCATTGAGCCTGTGCTGCCTCATTGATTTTTGCATTTTTCCCGATTGTTAAAAGATCTATAATCAAAAAGACAAAACCAGCTAACATAACTGCACCCATAACAAGTCTCCATCCCATACCTTGCACAAACCAAAGTGCATTTTGTGAGATAAAGAAACCTTCCCAAGTTGCACCAAATTGTGCACGCTCTATAAGCACTTGACCATATCCAGAGATAAGAAGTGCAACTGTCATTCCAAGCATACCGCCATTTAAAAGATACATTGACATTTTAAATGAGAATGTTGCTTTCAAAGTTTTAACACCATAAGCACGCTGAAGTCCCATATAAAACATTCCTATTAGGATTGTTGCGTATGCACCCCAAAATGCTAGGTGACCGTGTGAAGATGTAAATTGTGTACCGTGTGTATATATATTTACTTGAGGTAAGGTATGGAAAAATCCCCAAACACCAGCGCCCAAAAAGTTACCAAATGCATTAGCAATTATCCAAGCAAAAGCAGGAGTGTTTGCCAGTGTTGTTTTACCGTGTTTTCCAGACTCTTTACCCCAATCATATATAACATGAACAAGCATTGCTACGAGTGGAACAGGTTCTAACGCTGAAAATAGTGCACCAATTTCCCACCAGTACTCAGGTGTACCAATCCAGAAGTAGTGATGTCCCATACCAAGTATTCCTGAACCAAAGAGCATTGCAACTTCAATCCATAACCACATCTCAACCACTTGTCTTTTTGCACCAAGAATTTGTATTAATGACCAAGCAACAAGAGTTGCGACATATACTTCCCAAGTAGCTTCAACCCAGAGGTGTATTACCCACCACCACCAAAATTGATCAACGGAGATATTGTCTGTATAAAACATTCCACACAGATATATACCAGCAAGTGCTAAAAGATCTGCCATCATTACTGTCATAATGCCTGTTCTTTTGCCTTTGATTGCTGTTGCATAAACATTGAAAACAAATCCAAGAACTACAACAACAATACCGATATCCGCCCATCTTGGAGCTTCTATATATTCTCTACCTTCGTGTATTAACCAGATACTAGCTTCAGTTCCTGCACCTACTTGAACAAATATATAAACAAGTACAACAACCGTAACAGCAGCAGTTAAAACCCAAAATAGAAGTTTACCTATACCAATTGCAACAGTTTCTATACCAGTTTCAGAAGGCAATAGCAAATAGACTGATCCTATCATTCCATAGAGCATCCATACAACTAATGCATTTATATGTACCATTCTAGCAACTGAGAAATCAAAGATTTCAAATAAGAAGCTAGGATATAAAAACTGAATAGCCGCTATAAGTCCCATCAAAAGTTGCGCACCTAGTAAAACAATAGCAACTCTATAATACATCATCGCCAATTCTTGGGATTTATATTTAAGTTCGTGTGTTTTAATACTATTTACCATGGATTGCTCCTTTTATTTTGCCAAAGTTTCTAGGGAAACCATTGGTGTCAATTGAGCTCATATGTTTCAAAAATGCTACAAGCCCTATTGCTTCATCTGCTGTGATACCAAGATTTGGCATCATTCTCGCATGTGTAGGATATTTTGAAGGGTGTTGTAGAAACTCCGCTATCGCTTCTTCCTTAGTGTTTTTACCAGTCATACCAAGATAACTTTCCCACGCAGGATCAAGCCATGCTTTTGTAAGATCTGGAGCATAATAAGCACCATTTCCAAGAAGTGTATGGCAATTCATACAGTTTTTTGCCTGAGAAGTTAGTTTACCAAGGTTTAGCAAACCTGCTGCATCCTCGGGACTCCATTCTTTGCCAAAAAACGGCTCTTTTTCACCTATGATCGGTACTTCATGACCTCTCTTGTCACTCATCTCATAAGTGATTTTGTAATTGATTACCGTTGGAGCAGGGACTCTTTTGGTAATGCCACTCTTGAGATCCTCATCGGTTCCCATTGAAATCTGTGCTCCCGTATCAAAGGTGAGCCAAATGAGCAGTATTGCAGCAACCCCAGTAACCCATCCGGCTGATCGTTGCCAAAAACGGTTACTTGCCCAAACAGATGTCGGTCTCTCTTCCATATTTACCTCCTTAAAATGTGGTTTTTAGTGTTCATAAGCTTCGTGTGTCTTATTCATCAAAAAGTAGATAAAATGCGGAAACACCAAATATGCAACCATAGCCATTATCAGTACTTTTTGCGTAAAGGGATCACTCCCGATAAGAACAGTTAGAAGATGTAAACAATAAGCAAGCAAACCCCAAAACATATATGCAAATACCATATAGTGTTTTTTGAGTTTTTTGATCTTTACAACCGTAAAGACACCAATATAGATGGCAGCTAAAATAACTACCAAACCACCCAAAACAAAGACGATTAAAAAATCATCTAAAGGAATTTCTGGTCTTAGTCTCACGATCTCATTCATTGAATACTCCTTCGGACTCTGACAATAGCATTATAAAATTTTCTAAAGCTTATTTCTTTGATGTAAGTCAATTTATAATTAAAATTATATTAAATATAAATATTAGATTTAAATTTTGGTTTTTAATTATTCAAAAATAGAGGTTATTTTTGTTGAGTCTAAGATATAAATACGGTAATTTTTCTCTATTTTGATAAGTTTTGATTTTTTTAAGCGAGTTAGTATTCTTGAGAGAGTTTCAGGAGTGATATTTAGAATTGAAGCAATTTGTGTATTTTTAAGAGTTTCAAATAGTTCTCCATTTTCAACTATAAACTTTGCTACTTTTGCCTCTGAAGTGAGTATTACCTCTTTGTGTATAACATTTGAGAGGATTTTTATTTTTTTTGTTAGTGATTTGATGATTTCCATAGAGATATGTGGATTTTGAAAAAAATCTTTTTCAAGTTTTTTAAAATCTATTTTTAAGATTTGTCCATTAGTCGTAAAGCGTGCAGTTGCTGGATAGTGCATATTTTCAAAACACGCAAGCTCTCCTACTAGTCCAATAGGGACAAATTGATGTATATATATCTCATTACCCTTGGGATCGGTTTTATAAAGCCTAAGCACTCCATCAGTTAACACATATAAAGTACCAGGAGCGTCACCTTCGTAAAAAACAATTTCATTGGCACCGTAAGATTTAAATTGGGATATACACTCTAAAGATCTTATATTTTGGTCACTCAAGTTGGAAAAAAGTGGTATATCTTTTATGCTGTTTATCATAGTTCTCATTTATTACAATTATTAGGATAATACATTATACACTTTTTAACCGTAAAATTTGCCTTTTATTGTGTTTTGTAACTTTTTTTTTTCTAAGATCGGGAATATATGAGAGATAATCTCTTAGAAAATCTGGAATTTTTCTCCCATCTACTTTTATGATATCATTCATAATTGACTCTGCAATTTTTTGTTTATCAAAATTTTTATAACTAGTTAAATAGTCAAAAATAAATTCACTAAGACGATTTAGTGAAATTTGCCATGTTGATTCACTCTGTACATATATCCACTCACTAAAGTTGTAAAACCCCTTAAAAACATCATTTTCAAAGATATAATTGACTGTTTTTTGAAAATTACCGCTGTTATATGTTAAATTCCAAAATCTTGCAAATCGTTTCATTTTTTGTATGGTTTCAAAATCCAAATGGTTATTTTTTAAAATATCATAAGGTGGTTTATCGCTATAAATTAATCCATATTTTTCATCATGACGATGCAAAGTTGTGCCAGATAATTTTTTTAAAATTCCAATCTGTATTTCTGAGTTTGTCATCGTTTTTAAACGATTTAAGTTTTTAGCGAAACTTTGCAACGATTCACCAGGAAGCCCTACGATAAGATCAACATGCAGATGTGCTTTAGATTCATTTTCTAAAAATGCCAAGTTTTTTTTCACTTTGTTTAAATTCATCTTTCTGTTTATGTTTTCAAGCACTTCACTATTTAGAGTCTGGATACCTATCTCTAATTGCAGTGAAGCTGGTGGAAATTGTAAGATTTTTTCTTTTAATATATCTGGAAAATGGTCAGGAATGACTTCAAAATGTAATGAATATGGCTCTTTTTTAGAGAGAAAAAAGTCCATCAATGCATTTGCATTTTTAATATTCAAATTAAAGGTTCTATCGATAAATTTAAAATTTCTTGCCCCTCTTTTCCAAAGAGTTTCAAACTCCCCTAAAAGTTTTTCCATATCAAAATAACGCACCTTCTCATCTATTGCAGAGAGACAAAATTCACATTCAAACGGACACCCTCGACTAGCCTCAACATACATGTAGCGATGTTTTACATCATGGCTACTATAGTAGCTATAAGGAAGTACCAGATCTTTTAGTTTAGGTGTAATTGCAGATATGATTTTTATATTGATATCTTTACACTCTAGTATATCTTTGCAAAGCTCGTAAAAACTGATCTCACCTTCTCCTTGGATTATAAAATCAGCAAGTGAAAAATTTACTCTAAAAGGTTGATGACTAACCTCAGGACCACCCAATACAATTTTTGTGTCAGGAGAGACTTTTTTGATGATTTCGATGAGATTATGCACATCTAAAGCGTTCCATATATATACACCTATACCGACAACTTTAGGCTTATGTTTTAAAATCTTCTCCGCTAAAGTTTGAGCTTGTTCATTTATAACAAATTCTAAAATTTTGCTTCTTATCTGTAACTCTTTTAAGTTTGCATAGAGGTATTTAAGACCTATCGAAGTATGAGTGTATCTGGAATTTATAGCAACAAGAACAATATCTTTCATTTTGGTTAGGTAGTCACTTATTATTTAATTTGCCGTTACATTAGCATAATTTTGAAAAATTTTGATAAAATGTTAAAAATTAAATTTAAGGAGAGAGAAATGAAGATGAAGTTTTATGCTATTGTATCTGCTTTTGTTCTTTTAATGATGACTGGATGTACACAAGAGACACAAAATAAGTTAGGTCGTGCGATTCAAAATTGGACTGGAACAGATGGTATTTTAGAAGTTTATGCCGGTGAAAAATTGGTGAAGAGATTTATGAAGATCGATAAACTCTCAACTGCTGTCAGTACAAATGGAGATGCTAGTCGTCCTTATCGTTTTGGATATGGTGTACTTGATGAAAATTTAAATGGTATTGTTGACAAAGATGAAAAGAGGGTCTATTTTGAGTTTAGTGATTATTCAACCTCTTATATTTTTTACGAAAATCCTAATAAGTAAGAAGGCTTGATGGATACTATTTCACTGTTTGAAAAACTGCTTACATTTAAGTCAATAACGCCAGATGATGATGGAGCTTTTGATTTTATTGAGGCTTACATGTCTGGATTTGAAGCTAAACGAATAGATGTGGATGAAGTTAAAAATTTATTTTTAGTTAAAAAATTTGGTGATGGTGATCATCTCTGTTTTGCTGGTCATATTGATGTTGTGCCACCGGGTGATGGTTGGAGTAGTGATGCATTTGAACCCACACGAGTTGGAGATGAAATTATCGCTAGAGGAGCGCAAGATATGAAAAGTGGAGTAGCTGCTTTTTTAAATGCCTCTTGTGAAGCAGAAAATTTTAAAGGCACTCTTTCCATTCTTCTTACAAGTGATGAAGAGGGTGATGCAAAAAACGGTACGATTAAGGTTTTAGAGTATTTAAAAGAAGAGAACCTTTTACCTGATTTTGTGGTAGTAGCAGAGCCTACATGTGAGAGTGTTTTTGGAGACTCTATCAAGATAGGTAGAAGAGGATCTATAAATGGCATAATTGAAAAATTAGGCACACAAGGTCACGCTGCATATCCTGAAAAAGCTAACAACCCTATCCATAAAATTGCTGCAATATTGCCATATTTAGCAGGAATAAATCTCGATAATGGTGATGAAAATTTTGCACCTAGTCAATTTGTAATAACTGATATTAGAGCCGGCATGGAGGTTACAAATGTAACTCCAGGAAAGCTTAAAATGATGTTTAATGTTAGAAACTCTACCAAAACGGATAAAAAAGATATAATAGATTTTGTCCATAAATATTTTAAAGAGATGGATTATTCTCTGATATTAAATCAGAGTGCAAAACCTTTTGTTACCAATCAAAATTCAAAGATTGTAAGACATATGATATCAGCTATAAAAGAGGTTACAGACAAAACAACTAAGCTTTCAACTGCAGGTGGTACTAGTGATGCCCGTTTTTTTGGTGAATACGGCATAGATACTGTAGAATTTGGCGTAATAAACGATACTATACATGCACCAAATGAGCGAACAACAGTCAAAGAAGTTGAAGATTTAAAAAGAGTCTTTGATATATTAATAAGAAATTTTTCAAAAGGGGATTAGTGATGGTTGAAAATAGACTTTTTTTTAAAGATGAGGAGTCACATACAGAGGATATACAGACTCTATATGAAGCTCTTTTAGATGAATATGAAAATGATAGTGTTGGGTACTATTCGTTGGTAGATAGTAATGTTGAAGACATAAAAACATTTTGTGAAGAGTTTAATTTTGAAGATAGAGGAATTAAAAATATTGCAGTCCTTGGAATAGGTGGCTCTTCACTTGGTACAAAAGCCATTGATGCACTTTTAGAGCATACAAAAGAGCGGAATGATAAAAAGATGCTCTATTTTGAAAATGTAGATCCACTAGAGATAACAAAAAATTTAAAAGGTTTAAATTTAAAAGAGACTTTTTTTATAGTGATATCAAAATCAGGCTCTACAATTGAGACGACTTCACATCTAAAATATCTTTTGCACCATTTTGAGCTTTCACTCCAGAGTCAAGAGTTTAAAGAGCACTTTGCGCTTATCACAGATGAAAATTCACCACTTGATAGTTTTGGAGAAAATTTAGGGTTACAGAGGTTTTATATTCCTGCCAATGTGGGGGGTCGTTTTTCAGTATTTTCCCCTGTGGGGCTTCTTCCTCTTTGTATTTTAGGTTATGATATTGAAAAATTGCTTGAGGGTGCAAGAGTGCTTAAAGAGTCATTTTTCAGTAAAAATGAGGATATATTGTGTCAAAAAGCACTTTTTTATGCAAAAGAGAGTGAAAATAAGCCCATCAATGTGCTTTTTTCATATTCGAGTGCATTTAAGTATTTTAACGATTGGTTTGTGCAACTTTGGGCTGAATCTCTTGGCAAAATTAACCGTGATGGAGTCAAGGTAGGACTTACACCTGTGGGACTTATAGGCTCAGTTGATCAGCACTCATTTTTGCAGCTTATTATAGATGGGGTTGATGATAAAACTGTAACCATGATAAAAATTAAAAATTTTGAAAATGATTTAACTATACCAGATATCTCTCTCCCCTCTCTTGAAAAAACAAATTTTATAAATAACTACTCTTTTGCCACTCTTATAAATGCCCAGTGTGATGCTACAATGCAGAGTATTTTAGATCAAGGAGTGAGCGTTGATCTCATAGAGATAGATAGACTAGATACACTTAGTGCTGGATATATGATCTTTTATTATGAGTTATTAACTTCTCTTGTAGGTGTTTTGTTAAATGTAAACAGTTATGATCAACCGGGTGTAGAGCTTGGAAAAGTAATTTTGAAGAAGAAGTTTGAAAATTGAGCCAAGAGTATGTAGTTTTTACTGATCTTGATGGCTCTTTATTAAATCATGAAGATTATAGTTTTGATGAAGCAAAGCCTATGCTTGATTTTATCAAAAAAAACGATATACCTCTTATTTTTAACACAAGTAAAACCAAAAAAGAGTGTGAAATACTCCAGGAGTTAATGGGGATTTCTGCTCCATTTATTGTCGAAAATGGAGCTTGTGTCTACTATCCAGATGGAGATTGTGAACTTTTGGGAATGGAGCATTGTCAAATTAAAAGTTTTGTAGATAGTGTCGCTTTGGAGTTTAGGATACTTCATTTTTCTGCTATGAGTATCGAAGAGATTATGGAGTATACACTTTTTACATATGAACAAGCACAACATGCAAAAAATAGAGACTTTTCTGAGCCATTTTTAATTTATGATGAGAGAAGGCTTACTGAGCTAGAGGTTATTGCCGAAAAAAAAGGTATGAAGATCTTAAAAGGTGGTCGTTTTTATCACTGTGTTGGTATAAATCAAGACAAAGGTGAGGCTGTAAAAAAAGCACAAAAACACTATCCAGGTAGAGTTACGATTGGATTGGGTGATAACTATAATGATGTGGCCATGTTAAGAGTAGTAAATACTGCTGTACTTATCCCTCATCATGAGGGAAAATATATAGATTTTGAGATAAAAAATCTTATAAAAGCTCCATATAAAGGTAGTCTTGGCTGGAATAGTGCATTAAAAGATATACTCTTATGAGAGAAAAAAAAGATATAAAAGAGATTTTTCAAGTTGCTATAAAGTCAGTAATGCCACAAAATATAATTAAAAATAGTTCATATTTGGATATATTAAGTGAACGAAAATTTCACCTTTTTGGATCAGGGAAAGCCTCTGTGGAGATGGCAAAAACTATAAAAGAGCTTGTTGGTGAAAATATTATTGATGGTTTTATTGTAACACCTTATGAAGATGAGGATTTAGAGGGAGTTAAAGTTTTTAAGAGCACTCATCCTTTGCCATCAAAAAAGAGTATAGAAGCAGCAAATGAGCTTTTAAAAAGATTTTCCACTCTTAAAGAGGATGATTTTTTTGTCTATCTACTCTCAGGTGGAAGTTCTGCTCTGATAGAGCTACCTATCGATGCTCTCTCTTTGGATGATATGATAAAAACAACTAATCTTCTTCTTCAAAACTCTGTATCTATTAGTGAGATTAATATAGTTCGAAAACATCTATCACTTATCAAAGGAGGGCGCTTAGCTAAAGCTACAAAAGCTAAAGGAGTTGTTCTTGTTATAAGTGATGTAATAGGTGATGATTTAGAAGCGATTGGTTCAGCGCCACTATATTGTGATAGTTCAACTCTAAAAGATGCAAAAAATATATTGAAAAAATATGATATTTTTAATAAAGTTCCAAAAAGTGTACAAAAAGTTTTGGAATTTCAAAACTATGAAAGTCCAAAAAATATCAATAAAAATATAGAGCACAAGATAATAGCAAACAATAAAAAAGCATTAGAATCAGCAAAAGATTTTGCTTTGAGTTTAGGTTATAGTTGCGATATTGTAACCGATTCATTGCAAGGAGATGTTACAATAGTTGCAAAACAGATAACTCAAGCTATTTTAGAAAGTGATAAAGAGGTGCTTATCTTTGGCGGTGAGCCTACGGTTGAAGTTCTAGGCAGTGGTAAAGGTGGTAGAAACCAAGAGCTCTGTTTACATGTTTTAAAAGAGATTAAAAATCATAAAAATATTACATTTTTAAGTGGAGGTAGTGATGGAATTGATGGCAATACTGAAGTAGCAGGTGGTATTGTTGATTTTAAATCTTATCGTGATGATATAGATGATTTTTTGCAAAATAGCGACTCTTATCACTTTTTAAAACGAAATGGTGATCTGTTAGTTACAGGAGCTAGTGGAACAAATGTGATGGATATTATGATAGCAATTAAAGGAGTAAAAAATGTCTGATTTTTTTCAAAATGGTGTCATAACAACTATACCAAGATTAGGAAATAGAACTATTGAAAACATGGAAGATGAGCTTATAAAACTCTCAAAGCGAAGAAACATGGTACTTCTTTTACCAGCGTTATATAGTGAATTTCAGACACCTGCTATGAAAAATATAGTTAATGAACTTAAAAAAATAGACTATCTTTATAAAATTGTTTTAGGATTAGATGCAGCAAATGAGGCACAATTTAAAGAAGTTAAAAAGATTATGTCTGAAATTCCGACACCAGTTGATGTAATCTGGAATGATAGTCCTAGAGTTATGGCTTTGAAAGAGGAGTTAACCAATGCAGGTTTTCAAAGTGTTGATATCAAAGGTAAAGGGCTCAATGTTTGGATGATGATAGGTTATGTGCTTTCAGACCAAGATGCATTTGCTATAGCTTTACACGATTGTGATATTGTTAATTACACAAGAGAGATACCGGCAAGGCTTTTTTATCCTATTGTTCATCCTGCTTTTGATTATGAGTTTAACAAAGGGTACTACTCAAGAGTCACCGATAGGTTGCATGGAAGGGCTACAAGACTTTTTTATACACCACTTATAAAATCTCTTGAAAAAGTATTTGGCAAGAGTCGTTATCTTGATTATATGAATAGTTTTAGATATGCACTCTCCGGTGAATTTGCACTTGTACGAAGTTTAGCTCGCGGAATTAGAATCTCTCCTACTTGGGGATTAGAAGTCTCTACTCTTGGTGAAGTTTACCACAACACATCAAAAAAGCGGATTTGTCAATCAGAAATCATGGAAACTTATGAGCATAAACATCGAAATTTGGGTTGTGAAGCAGGTGGAGGAGTTTCTAAAATGACAAAAGAGATTGCAGAGACTATCTTTCGTATCATGTCACAAAATGGAGTCACTTTTTCAAATTCAAAATTCAAATCGCTTTTGGCAACATATTTTGAAGAGTCTCGTCATGCTATAACACAATATAGCTCTATTTCAGAGGTGAATGGATTGGAGTATAATAGACAAGATGAGATTGCAGCGATTGTTGAGTTTACTGACTCTTTGGGACTTGCAAATGAAGATTTTAATGAAAACCCTATGGGTGTACCAGCACTTTCGGCTTGGACTGCTGTAAGATCAGTTTTGCCACACTTTACTTATCAATTTAAAGAAGCAGTTATGTTAGATAGAGATGAGCTATGCGAAATAGGTTAGAAAAACTATACTCCAAAACTGATGTGCAAAAGGCTATTATAGAGCTTGAAAAACTTGAAAAAAAATATAAAAAGCTTATTGTTTCTAAACATTATGAGATGAGTGAAAAAGATGTTATTTTTATAACTTACGGGGATCAAGTTGTAAGACCAGCACAAGAACCACTGGTGACGCTTAAATGTTTTTTAGATCTATTTGTCAAAGATATGATCTCTACAGTACATATTTTGCCATTTTATCCATACTCATCAGATGATGGGTTTTCAGTGATAGATTATAAAGATGTCTCGCCTAGGATGGGCTCTTGGAAAGATATTTGGAGTTTGAGTAAAAATTATAGGCTTATGTTTGATGGAGTAATCAATCATATTTCACAGTACTCATATTGGTTTAAGAGCTTTTTGGCAAATGATGAGAAATATGCCAATTTTTTCATAGAAGTTGCCCCTGCGTCAGATCTTTCAAAAGTTGTTCGACCAAGAACACTCCCTTTAATTCATGAATTTGAAGATATTGATGGTAAACTTCGTTATATTTGGACGACATTTTCTAAAGATCAAGTTGATCTGAATTTTTCAAATTACAAAGTTTTAGTTGCTGTTTTAGATGCTCTTTTGTTTTATGTCTATAAAGGAGCTTCACTTCTTAGACTTGATGCTATTGCATTTATCTATAAAGAGATAGGAACCTCATGTATACATCTACCACAAACGCATGAGTTGATACAGCTAATACGTGAAGTGATTCATAAAATTGCACCAGAGGTTATCCTCATAACTGAGACAAATGTACCTCATGATGAAAATATCTCCTATTTTGGAAACGGTAAAGATGAAGCACAGATGGTATATAACTTTGCTCTGCCACCTCTTATTGCCCACTCAATTTTAAAAGGTAACTCAAAAGCAATTACATCTTGGGCAAAAACACTATCTTTACCAAGTGACAAAGTCTGTTTTTTTAATTTTACAGCTAGTCATGATGGGTGTGGCGTGAGACCTGTTAAAGGGTTGATTAGTGATAATGAGTTGGATGATTTAGTAAAAAGTGTAGAGGATAGGGGAGGTTTTGTCTCATATCGTTCAGTGAATGGCGGTGAAAAAACTCCATATGAGTTAAATGCAAGTTATATTGATATCATAGCTGACCCCAAAGAAGCGAGTAGCGTTAGAGTTAAGAAAATGATACTTTCACAAGCTATATCTTTAGCAATGCCTGGAGTTTGTGGTATCTATTTTCACTCACTTGTTGGGTCGCAAAGTGATATTGAAGGTGTCAAAAGAACAGGGGTTTTAAGATCTATCAACAGAGAAAAATTAAATTATGATAATTTGATAAAAGAGATAGTAGAGCCTGGAAATCTGCGCACAATGATATATAGAAGTCTCAAACAGTTGCTTTTTATTCGTAAAACCCAAAAAACCTTTAATCCATATGCAAAATTTTCGTTTTTAGATTTGGGGTGTGAACTGTTTTGTATACGGAGATTTTCACTAGATGAGAAAGAGGAAATTTTAGCAATTCATAATTTTGCTGATAAAAGAGTAAAATGTACACTTCCAGAGTTTGTTGCTGATAATGCATTGGAGCTTATTAAAAATAAAAAAATTGAGAAAAAAACTATAACTATAGAACCATATCAAGTTTTATGGATTAAATATGAAGGAAAAAAATGATTAAAAAATGTCTATTCCCAGCAGCAGGATATGGAACTAGATTTTTACCAGTTACAAAAGCGATGCCAAAAGAGATGTTACCAATTTTAACAAAGCCGTTAATTCAGTATGGTGTAGAAGAGGCTGTAGAAGCTGGTATGGATACGATGGCAGTTATTACAGGTAGAGGTAAAAGGGCAATTGAGGATCATTTTGATATCTCTTATGAGCTTGAACATCAGATCAAAGGAACTTCAAAAGAGCCACTTTTAAATGAAATTAGAGATTTGATTGGAAAATGTACTTTTACCTATACTAGACAAATTAAGATGAAGGGGTTAGGTGATGCTATTTTAAAAGGAGAAGCTCTTATAGGAAATGAACCTTTTGCAGTTGTTTTAGCAGATGATCTTTGCATAAATCAAGAGGGTAAAGGTGTACTTGAACAGATGGTAAAACTTTATGAAAAGTACAAATGCTCAATTGTAGCTATCATGGAAGTACCACAGGATCAAATTTACAAATATGGTGTAATTGATGGAAAAGAGATTGAAGACGATGTTTATATGGTATCAAAAATGGTAGAAAAGCCAAAACCAAAAGAGGCACCTTCAAATTTGGCCATTATCGGTCGGTATATTTTAACGCCAGATATTTTTAATGTGATAAGAGATACAAAACCCGGAATTAACGGTGAGCTTCAAATTACTGATGCTTTGATGAATCTGGCTAAAAAAGGTATGGTGTTAGCTTATAAATTTAAAGGGCAAAGATTTGATTGTGGAAGTGTAGATGGATATGTAGAAGCGACAAACTATCTTTATAATTTGCAAAACAAAGAGCAGTAAAACTCTTTGTTAAAACTTATATTCTGCTCCAAATGTTAGATGATTTATATCATCTTCAATCTTTGTATAGTTTGAGTATAGAGCGTAATTTTGACCAAGTTGATATGATAACCCAATACCACCACTAAGTGCTACATCACCCTTGTCCGTTGGTGTAAGGGGATTTGCCGTGTCATTGATATTAATCGTAGACTTAATATTTTCATATACGATACCAATTCTTGGTTTAATGCTTAAATTATTGATTTTCCAGATGTAAGCACCATAAAGACCAAGTGACCAAAAGTCAACATCTGATGTTCGCGTACCAATTTTACCCTCAGGTTTAACAACGCTCAAAGCACCTTCAACCTCTAGTGAAATATCGCTATAGAGGTTTCTACCAGCATTTAATACAACTGCTACACCCTGTCCATCATCGAAATACGGGTTATCGATGTCTTGCATAGCTAATCCAACACTTACATAGTTAACATAATCCTCCGCATAACTTTGTGTAAGCACTGTTAAACTTATTAATAGCGCACTTATTGTTTTTTTCACAACAGACTCCTCTCATATCCTTTATGCTTGTATTGTATAATAATATCTTTAAAATAATATTTAATGCGTTATAATTTTGAATACTCTTAAGAAAAAAGGTTCGGACTATGAAGACAGTTACAACAGATAAAGCACCCGCAGCTATTGGTCCATATTCTCAAGCAATTAAAGTTGGAAATATGGTTTATACATCAGGACAAATACCATTAACTCCAGAGGGAGAGTTAGTTGAAGGTGATATACACGATCAAACAAGACAGATATTAATAAATCTACAAAATGTACTAGAAGCTTCTGATAGTTCTTTGCAACATATCGTTAAGACAACTATATATTTGACTAACATGGATGATTTTATTGCTGTAAATACTGTTTATGCTGAATTTTTTGTAGGAAGTTATCCTGCTAGGAGTACGGTTGCTGTGAAAACATTACCTAAAAATGTACAAATTGAGATAGATGCAATTGCCGTAGTTACAGAACGAGAGTATTCGTTTTAATCAAGGTTTAAATATGAATTGGCTAACATAGCGACTTAAAATTTAAAACAAGGACCAACAAGATGTATGCAATCATCAAAAACGGTGGAAAGCAGTATAAAGTTCAAGAGGGCGATTACTTAAATCTAGACCTTATTGACGCTTCCCCGAAAGACAAAATAGTTGTCGAAGAAGTTCTAGCACTAAATGCTGGAGAGCTTAAAATTGGTACGCCTTTCGTAGAAGGTGCAAAAGTTGAGCTTGAAGTTATAACTCACGGTAAAGATAAAAAGATAATTATCTTCAAAAAAAGAAGAAGAAAAGATTCTAAGCTGAAAAAAGGTTTTAGAAGAGAGTTCACAAGAGTTAAAGTTATAAAAGTGGCTTAGTTTCTAATTAGGAGGTTCACCTCCTAATTTTTATAAATCTTTTTCGTGTTTTGCTAAGTATTTGGCAACACCTTCAGTGCTAGCTTTCATACCTTCATCACCTTTGCTCCAACCAGCTGGACATACTTCTCCATGCTCATTTGTAAAAAGCATTGTATCTACCATTCTTATCATTTCATCGATATTTCTACCAAGTGGAAGATCGTTAATAACTGCATGTCTTACAGTACCATCAGCATCTATCAAAAATGATCCACGAAGAGCTACTGACTCACCAAAAAGAACATCATAATCTTTTGAAATCTGTTTTGTAAGATCTGCAACAAGTGGGTATTTGACTCTTCCAATTCCACCTTGATCAACTGGTGTCTCTCTCCACGCAAAGTGTGAAAATTGACTATCAACTGAAACACCGATAACATTGATACCTCTACTTGTAAAGTCCTCTATTCTGTGCGAAAAAGCGATAATTTCCGAAGGACATACAAAAGTAAAATCAAGTGGATAGAAAAAAAGTACTGCACCTTTTTTACCTAAATTATCCATAAGATTAAAATCCTCGACTATTGATCCATCTGCTAAAACAGCCGTTGCTGTAAAATCTGGAGCTTTATTTGTTACTAACATATATTAACCTTTTTTATAAAATTTATTTGAGGATAAATATTATCCAATGAAAGCTTAAAAACTTATTATATCATTAGACTTCTTGTAAAACTATATCTTAGAGGCAAATCCTCCCTTTGGTCTGAGCCTCATAATATAGTTTTACAAGAAGTCTAATGATGTTTTAGTTAAAAAGTTTATTTTTGTTAGAATTATGTCGATTATATTTAAAATCATATATTAAAGTAGTTAGGACAGATAAAATGGCGAAAAATTTTTTATTTACAAGTGAGAGTGTTACCGAAGGTCACCCAGATAAAATGGCTGATCAGATAAGTGATGCTATACTTGATTATATTATACAAAGAGATCCAAATGCTAGAGTTGCATGTGAGACGCTACTTTCTAATGGTTTTTGTATCATAGCAGGTGAGCTTAAAACAAATACCTATGCCCCCATGCAAGATATCGCAAGAGAAGTGATTAGAGAGATTGGTTATACCGATGCACGGTTTGGATTTGATTATCGAAGTGCGGGTGTTTTAAATGGTGTTGGAGAGCAGAGTCCTGATATAAATCAAGGAGTTGACCAAAAAGGTGGTGAGATTGGTGCTGGCGATCAAGGTCTTATGTTTGGATATGCGTGTAAAGAGACTGATGTTTTGATGCCACTGCCGATACATTATGCTCATAAATTAACTTTAGGATTGTCTGAAGTTAGAAAAAAAGGTATATTGCCATATTTAAGACCTGATGGAAAAGCTCAAATTAGTGTTAGATATGTTGATGGTAAGCCGACAGTGATTGATACTATTGTTCTTTCAACTCAGCATGCACCTGAGATTGAACAAGATCAATTAAAAGAGGCAGTGATAGAAGAGGTTATCAAAAAAAACATTCCCTCTTCTTTATTGGCAAAAGATGTCAAATATCATATAAACCCAACTGGAAGATTTGTAATTGGTGGTCCACAAGGTGATGCAGGATTGACAGGTAGAAAGATCATTGTTGATACTTATGGGGGGAGCTGTCCACACGGTGGTGGTGCTTTTAGTGGTAAAGATCCATCTAAAGTTGATAGAAGTGCAGCTTATATGGCAAGATATATAGCAAAAAATCTTGTAGCAGCTGATGTAAGTGAAAAAGTTACAATTCAATTGGCGTATGCTATTGGTGTTGTAGAGCCAGTATCGATTTTAGTAGATACACACGGTGGATCAAATATAGACGATCAAAAACTTGAAGCTTGTGTAAGAGAGATATTTAAGTTAACTCCAAAAGGGATTATTGAAAGTTTAGATCTCTTAAAACCTATATATAAAAAAACAGCAGCATATGGACATTTTGGAAGAGATAGCTTTAGTTGGGAGAAAACAGACAAAATTGAAGAGATAAAAGAGTATTTAAATCTCTTATAAAGAGAATAATTATTAATAAACTAGATTTTTTATTATTTTTTTGATATAATTTTGTGCTAAAACAATAACAAAGGAATTAAGATGGCAGTAATAATAACTGATACATGTATCAATTGTGGAGCATGTATCGATGAGTGTCCAGTAGAGGCAATTGTTGATGAGGATGATAACCCAACGGCAGAAGAGATATATTATGTATTTGAAGATAAATGTGTAGAGTGTGTTGATCATTATGATACACCAGCATGTGCAGAGTCTTGTCCTACTGAGGGTTGTATAGTTTGGGGTGAAGCAAAAGACGGCATGACTATTTCATCTGATAGAGGCGATGCTAATACACCTTGTATTGACGAATAATATTTTGTAATTGAGTAGGGGTTTGATGCCCCTTTTCAATTTTTTAAAAAAAATCTTGCATTTAAACTTCATTAAAACTACATTCCGCTATACTCCTTCGCTTTTAAATAGTTAAAAAATTATAAAATTATTGGAGAATATAGACATGGAACAGACATTATCGATTATCAAGCCAGACGCAGTTAAAAAAGGTGTTATTGGAAAAATTATAGATAGATTTGAGTCAAATGGATTAAGAGTTGCCGCTATGAAAAAGATACAATTGGATGAAAATAGAGCAGGTCAATTTTATGAAGTACATAAAGATAGACCTTTTTTTGGTGAATTAGTCGAATTTATGACAAGTGGTCCGGTTGTGGCTATGGTTTTAGAGGGTGAAAATGCTATGGCAAAAAACAGAGATCTTATGGGTGCTACAAATCCAAAAGAGGCAGCAAAGGGTACAATTAGAGCTGATTTTGCTGATAGTATCGATGCAAATGCCGTTCACGGGAGTGATTCATTGGAAAATGCTGCTAATGAAATAAAGTTCTTCTTTAGTAAAGAAGAGGTATCATAGGTTTTTTGAATATAGATGAAAATTGAATTTAGAAAGACTCCCTATACTGAGTCAGAATTTCAACTTATAGAGGATAAGCTTCAATGTAAAGCTGTTTTCTACAAGGAGTCTGCCAAGATTATTAATTTAGAGATTGACATGAGTGGTGAGATCGTTTTGGATTGTGATATATGTGGAGTAACTTTTGATTTAGCAATAGATGAGAAAGTGGCAATCAAGGTAAGTGATGGTGAATCTAAAGATGAAGATTTAGATATAGTCGAGTGTCAAGATCACATAGTAGATTTTGATGAAATTATTAAAAGTGAAATCTCTTCAATTAAAAGTGATTATCACTACTGTAACAAATGTAAAAATTAAGGAGAATAAAAATGGCAGTACCAAAGAGACGCGTGAGTAAAACACGTGCTGCAAAAAGAAGAACACACTACAAATTAACTCTTCCAAGACCTGTGAAAGACAGTGATGGAACTTGGAGAATGCCACACCATATTAACAAGACTACAGGCGAATATAAAGCAAGTAGTTAGATGCATACTATAGCAGTTGATGCGATGGGAGGGGATTTTGGTCCTATTCCAATCGTAGATGGAGTCGTATTGGCTCTTAAAAAATCAAAACAGAAGTTTAATGTCATTTTAGTTGGTAAACCTATAGATTTTTCACACAAAATTCCAAAGAAATTTCAAAAATATATTGATATAGTAGAGTGTAATGATATTTTTTCTATGAGTGAAAGCGCAACAGATGCACTTAAGCGAAAAGAGTCAACGATTTATAAAGCTGTCGAATTAGTTCGTGATAAAAAAGCGCAAGCAGTAGTTTCAGCAGGACATAGTGGAGCCACTATGACTCTCTCAACTCTAAGACTTGGTCGTCTTGAAGGTGTAACTAGACCTGCTATTGCTACGCTTATGCCTACAGCTACAGGTGGACGGAGTCTGGTTTTAGATGTGGGTGCCAATGTTGATTGTAAAAGTGAACATTTATTTGAATTTGGTCTTATGGGTCATGCTTATGCTAAAGATGTTTTAGGTGTAGCAGAGCCTAGAATTGGAATTTTATCAAATGGCGAAGAGAAATCTAAAGGGACTGAGATAACAAAAGAGGCGTATGAGCTTTTGAGTGTTCACCCATCTTTTATAGGAAATGTTGAAGGTAGTGATATTTTTAATGATAGTGTTGATGTAGTTGTATGTGATGGTTTTGTTGGAAATATACTCTTAAAAACAAGTGAGGGAGTAGCTAGCTCTATCTCCAAATTGATCAAATTAAATATTAAAAGATCTCCCACTGCACTTACAGGTGCGCTTTTGATGCGTCGAGTTTTTAAGCTTTTAAAAAAACAGATAGATTATGCAGAATATGGTGGAGCACCCTTGATAGGTGTAAAAAATTGTACAATTATATGTCATGGCAAGAGCAATAAAATAGCAATTAAAAATGCCATGTATCAAGCTAGAGATTTTTTAGAGACAAATATTAATCAAGATATAGAAGATTCATTAGCTTTATATAGATAAAATGCTTTAAAAGGAAACTAATGTACGCATCATTTAAATCAATAGGGGCATATGTTCCTGTTAAAAAATTAACCAATAAAGATCTTGAAAAAATGGTTGATACAAGTGATGAGTGGATTAAGCAACGAACAGGCATCGAGCAGAGACACATTGCAGATGATGACCAATCCACGAGTGATTTAGCGTATGAAGCTGCAAAAATAGCGATTGAGCGTTCAGGTTTAAATTATAGTGAGATAGATGCAATAATTTGCGCTACAATAACTCCTGATTTTTTATGTATGCCATCAACTGCTTGTGTAGTTGCCGATAAATTAGGAATTTCTCACATCACAGCTTTTGATATAAGTGCCGCGTGTAGTGGCTTTGTCTACTCATTGAATATCGCTAAAGCTTTTATCGAGTCAGGAATTAAAAAAAATGTCTTAATAATTGGCGCCGAAAAGATGAGCTCTATTGTTGATTATAAAGATAGAACTACATGTATACTTTTTGGTGATGGAGCAGGAGCAGCTGTGATAGGCTCTTGTGAAAAACAAAAAGAGTCAGTAGTTGATGTCCATACTTCATCAGATGGCTCTTATGGTGATTTTTTAATTACTCCAGGTTGTGGATCTAAAAATCCTTGCAGTCAAAATGTTATAGATCAAGGGCTTAATTTTCTAAAGATGAAGGGTAATGAAACTTTTAAAGTAGCGGTCAATACCCTCACAAAAGATGTTAAAAATATTTTAGAGAAAAATGGATTAAACAGTGAAAATATAGATTTTTTCATACCTCACCAAGCAAATTTTAGAATTATTGATGCCGTAGCTAAAAAACTGAATTTTCCAATGCAAAAGGTTGTTATGACAGTTGAAAAATATGGCAATACTTCAGCGGCTTCAATCCCTATGGCTATAAATGATTGGTATGAACAAGGTAGATTAAAATCTGGTGATTTGATGCTTTTGGATACTTTTGGTGGTGGTTTGACATGGGGAAGTTCACTGGTCTATTTTAATCAAAAATAGATGAAAATATTTCAAAATGATCTCATTTATATCAAAATACAGGAGAGTGAAATACCTTGGCTTATAGTTTTTACATTAGAACCATACAAAGAGTTTAGTGAGTGTAAAAAAGAGGTAAAAGAGGAGATCTGGCGAGTACTTGATATCATAGAGAGACAACTCCTCTCATACTACAATCCAAAAAAGATAAATATAGCCTCTTTTGGAAATTATCTTCCACATGTTCATTTTCATATAATGGCGCGTTTTGAAGAAGATTCATATTTTCCAGAACCTATGTGGGGAGAGAAACAAAGAGAGTCTGATTTAGAACTTAAAAGTTTTGATGAGTTTGTAGCAAAACTAAAACCCCTCTTGTAGAGTCTTCCATAATTTATCTACTTCATTATCATTTAAATTCAGTGTTGATGCAGTTTTAAAAAGTTCTTGCGCTTTTGCTATGTTTATAATCTCTCCAAAGATACATTTTTGATGTGCGGGTAAAAAGCTTCTTGTTATCACAAGATTATCATCTATTGTCTCTTGACATATCAAGCAGGTAAAATCATCGTGAAGTCTACCCTCGTATTTTAAAAGTGTGATATATGATTCAACTACTACTCTTGCGGGATTCTGTTTTTGGAATTTTTGATTCATCTGATCTAATAATTCAAAATAGAAACTATCAAGCTCTTGGACATCTCTTAAATGTTTAAACAAAAGTCTGATAAATTGTTGCCAGATAAAAAATCGTTTTGGATTAATTATCCATTTGTTGCCAAGATGAAGCACTCTTCTTAGCATAGGGATAGAAGATTTTACTGAACTTAATGATTCAAAATCGATTTTATAGCCAAGATTTATCTGTCCATGTCTGGCTCCATAAAATCTATAAAGAGTTTTTAATCTATTTTGTGTTAAGACAGAGACAATTAAGTCTTCATCTTTAACTCTATTTATGTTTAGTATATACCCTTGCATAGGCTATTGTAGCAAATAGGCTCTAAAATCAACAAATTTTTACTCTCATTTAGCTAAAATGAGCAACTTTTAAACAAAGGTTTTATATGGATTTACTCACAAGTTTTAAAGATAACTGTGGCTTTGGACTTTTAGCTTCTATCGACAATAAACCAACACATCAAAATGTTGAAGATGCTATCACAGCGTTAGAGCGAATGATGCATAGAGGGGCGATTGCAGCTGATGGAAAGAGTGGAGATGGTAGTGGACTTCTTTTTGGAATGCCTATAGAGTTTATGAAAAAACAGGCCCAAACTCTTGGTGTATCTTTGCCTCGTGAGTTTGCAGTCGGTATGCTTTTTATGCAAGATGAAGCACAAAAAATAAAAATTGACGAACTGTGTGCAAACAATGACCTAAAAGTTCTTCTTTATAGAAATGTTCCAATAGATAAATCAGCCCTTGGAGAGAGTGCGTTAGAGTCTTTGCCTAAAATTGTTCAAATATTTATAGCACCAAACTCTATCATAGCAGCTAAAAGATTTGATGCACTTTTGTATCTTACAAGACGAGAAATTGAAGCTTTCTTTGCAGATGAAAAAGATTTTTATATTCCATCTTTCTCTAGTTCTGTTATCTCCTATAAAGGGTTGGTCATGCCAACACACATTAGAGAGTTTTACAAAGATCTTACATGTGAGGATTTTAAGGTAGTTTTTGCACTATTTCATCAAAGATTTTCGACAAATACACTTCCAGAGTGGAGATTAGCACAACCTTTTAGAGCAATTGCACACAATGGTGAGATAAATTCTGTTGAAGCAAACCGTTTTAATGTTCAAGCAAAAAGCGAGTGGGTAAGAAGTAAACTATTTTCAAACAAAGAGTTATCTCAAATGTTCCCAATAACAAAAAGTGCTCAAAGCGATAGTGCTAGTTTAGATAATATGTTTGAATTTATGATTGTAAACGGTGTTGATTTTTTCAAAGCTGTACGATCTTTGATACCAGCACCTTGGCAAAATGCACCACATATGGATTCACACTTAAGAGCTTTTTACGAGTACATGAGTACATGTTTTGAAGCTTGGGATGGACCAGCTGCTGTTAGTTTAACTGACGGCAGATATATAGGGTGTGTGCTTGATAGAAATGGATTAAGACCTGCAAAGTATATCATTACCAAAGATGACCGTATTATTATCTCAAGTGAATATGGAGTACTTGATACTGATGAAGATAATATTTTAGAGAGAGGTCGTCTCCAAAGTGGTGAGATGATTGGCGTTGATCTAAAATTTGGAAAAATTTTAAAAAATAGTGAAATTGACAATTACTTAAAATCTACAAACACTTATGTTGAGTGGCTAAATAAAAACATGACTTATCTTCAAGAGTATATAGAGCTTCCTTTTTCTAATACAAAAGAGTATGAGTTGGAAAGTTTACAACTTAAACAGAGAATTGCCAATATCACCATAGAGACTATCGAAATGGTAATAGAGCCTATGATGAAAGATGGCAAAGAGAGTACAGGCTCTATGGGTGATGATACACCTTTGGCCGCATTTAGTCAAAAACAGAGATCATTTAGTGACTATTTTAAACAAAAGTTTGCACAAGTTACAAATCCTCCTATTGATCCACTTCGTGAAAAAGTTGTCATGAGTTTAAATACTGGATTTGGCGAAATTAGAAATATTTTAGAAGATGATCCCCAACACGCTATAAGGCTAAAAGCAGTTTCACCTATCTTGATGCAAGAAAAATTAGAAGTGCTATTATCGTTTGGAGATCAATCGAATCCTCGTTATAAAGATTATTATAAAAATAGATCATTTTCAACACTTTTTGAAAACAATTTAGAAAAATCTCTAACCACTCTTGTAGAAAAAATTGTAAACTCTGTTAAAGATGATGGTATTCGTATCATTATACTTGATGATCGAAGCAAAAACGCAGATCTTAAACATATGCCAATGCTTTTAGTTGCAGGAAGACTAAACCATTCACTTTTAGATGCAGGACTTAGACATCTTACATCTACTATAGTAATTTCATCAGAAGTTATAGACTCTCACGCATGTGCTACTCTTATTGCATATGGTGTAAATGCTATCTATCCATATCTTTTATATGCAACTATTTTAGATATTGCTAAAAATCAAAAACTATCACCATCAGAGCTTAGAAATAGTTTTAAAAATTCACATCACGCTCTTGGAGTCGGTATCTTAAAAATTATGTCAAAGATGGGGATTGCAACGATTGCCTCTTATAGAAATTCATCTTTGTTTGATGTTATGGGACTCTCCAAAGATGTGGTTAAGTCATGTTTTAGAGATTCCCATGCGTTGATTGCCGGATTGGGATTTGAAGATTTAGAAAAGAGAATTGATAGAGATTATGAAAAAGCGTCAGAGATAAAACATAGAAAAAAACTTTTGCCTTTAGAAATTGGTGGCTTTCACAAATATATACACGGTGATGAGCATCACGACTACTCACCGGCTGTTGTACATGCTATTCATAACTCTTCAATTACCAATAAAAAAGATGATTTTGAAGTTTTAAAAGAGTTATCATCAAAACGAAAGATGAAGATGGTTCGAGACTTTTTTGAGTTAAAACCGGATAAAAAACCGATATCAATTGATAAAGTAGAGCAAAAAGAGGAGATTTTTAAGAGGTTTGCAACTGCTGCTATGAGTCTTGGTTCTATCTCTCCTGAAGCTCATGAGGCTTTAGGTGAAGCGATGAATCAAATTGGTGCTCAATCAAACTGTGGAGAGGGTGGCGAAGCAAAAGAGAGACTGAAAAGTTCAAAAAGATCAAAGATCAAACAGATTGCATCTGGAAGATTTGGGGTTACACCTGAGTATTTAAGAAGTGCACAAGAGATTCAAATCAAAATAGCGCAAGGTGCAAAACCAGGGGAGGGCGGTCAACTTCCAGGACATAAGGTAACACCTCTAATTGCATCTTTAAGATATACGACTCCAGGAGTTACACTCATATCTCCACCACCTCACCATGATATCTACTCTATCGAGGATTTAGCGCAACTTATATTTGATATGAAGCAGATAAACCCTGATGCAACTATAACCGTAAAACTTGTCTCAACTGCAGGAGTTGGAACAATAGCCGCGGGCGTTGCAAAAGCGTATGCAGATAAGATTATCATATCAGGCGGAGATGGAGGTACAGGGGCTGCTCCTCTAACCTCTATCAAATATGCTGGAAATCCATGGGAGTTGGGATTGAGTGAAGCACACAATGCATTGAAGGTCAATGGGCTTAGAGAGTTTGTGCACCTTCAAACAGATGGAGGTTTAAAAACTGGTCTTGATGTGATAAAGGCTGCTCTTCTTGGAGCTGAGAGTTATGCTTTTGGTACGGCGGCTTTGACTGTAATTGGATGTAGGATTTTAAGAAGTTGCCATACAAATAAATGTACTGTAGGAGTAGCTACACAAGATCCAAACCTAAGAGAGCATTTTGTCGGTACTGTGGATCGTGTTGTGAACTATTTTACGCTTTTAGCTGAAGATGTACGGCAGATATTGGCACATTTAGGTTATGAGCGGATTGAAGATATAGTTGGAAGAAGTGATCTTTTACAGGTTATTGATGATCCTTTTGCTAAAAAGTTTGATTTTTCAGATGTTTTAAGACGCCTTGATGGAGTCGATACATGCCAAAGAGAGTCAAATGAGCCGTTTGATAAAAATGAGTTTGAAAAGCAGATTTTAAAAGATATCTATAAAGTTATCGAAAATCCAGCTGAGAGTATTGTGATAAGAAAAGAGATTTGTAACTTAAATAGAAGTTTTGGAACTCTCATAAGTGGTGAAATTGCAAAATATTATGGAGATAAAGGGCTTCTTGATGAGAGTATCAAGTTTAAGTTAAAAGGAGTTGCTGGTCAATCGTTGGGGGCATTTTTAATAAATGGAATCTCTATCCACCTAAGAGGTGCGGCGAATGATTATGTAGGTAAAGGGATGAATGGCGGTAAAATTGTAGTTGCTCCAAAAACTCAAGGGGAGATGTTCTCAGGTGCTGGAAATACTTGTCTTTATGGTGCAACTGGAGGAACTCTTTATGTGTGTGGAAGTGTGGGTGAAAGATTTTGTGTAAGAAACTCTGGCGCTACTGCTGTTGTAGAAGGCACAGGAGATCATGCTTGTGAGTATATGACAGGTGGTGTTGTGGCGATACTTGGAAAAACTGGTATAAATTTTGGTGCAGGTATGACAGGTGGTATTGCTTTTATATATGATAAAGATCATGATTTTATAGACAAACTAAATCAAGAGTTAGTTATTGCTGCTAGAATTGACACAGATGAGTCTGATGAAGAGAGACACTTTATTAAAAAATTGCTTATCAAATATGTAGATGAAACTTCAAGCAAAAAAGCGCAATATATACTTGATAATTTTAGACATACGCTTAGAGATTTTTGGATGGTTAGACCAAAAAACATGACTAAAATGCCACTCAATCCAGATGAGGGAGATTAAATGCAAAACTTTACAAATTTAGAGAGAATTGACCCATTAAAACGTGGATCAAATGAGCGAAAAAAAGATTATAATGAGATATATGATATTTTTAGAAAATCAGAAGCTTCATCACAAGCAGATCGGTGTGTTCAGTGTGGTGATCCATACTGTCACAACAAATGTCCTCTTCACAACTATATACCGCAGTGGCTACGAAGTGTGGCTAAAAAAGATTTTGAATTTTCATTTAAACTCTCAAATGAGACAAATCCATTTCCAGAAATTACTGGTAGAATTTGCCCACAAGATAGGCTTTGTGAGGGAGATTGTACATTAGAGAGAGATGGATATGGAGCTATTACTATTGGTTCGATTGAGACTTATATCTCTGAAATGGGATTTAAAAAAGGTTTAAGGGTTGAATTTGCTGATAAAATAAGTGATAAAAAAGTAGCTATTGTTGGTTCTGGTCCGGCTGGGTTTTCATGTGCTACTTATCTACTAAGGGCAGGAATAGGAGTTGAAATGTTTGAAAAAGCAAACAGACCAGGTGGGCTTTTGACATATGGAATTCCAAGCTTTAAGTTAGAAAAAGAGGTGGTTTTTAGAAGATTTGATTTTCTTATAGATGCTGGAATGAAGTTAAATTTAAATGTTGAGGTTGGAAAAGATATTGATCTAAAAGATTTGATCGAAAATTATGATGCTGTTTTTATAGCAATTGGAGCTGAAAAATCAAAAAAAGCAAATCTTAGTGGCGAAAATAGTGAAAATGTATTTTTAGCTATAGATTTTCTAAAAAATATTCAACAAAAGAATTTTAAAGAGGTGTATGATAAAAATTTTGAGGTAACTGGTAAAAATGTTGTAGTTATTGGTGGTGGTGATACGGCTATGGATTGTATTAGGACTAGTCTTCGCGAGAGAGCAGCAAGTGTAAAGTGTCTTTATAGAAGAGATATGATGAACATGCCAGGGAGTAGAAAAGAGTTTAAAAATGCAAAAGAGGAGGGTGCAGAGTTTATTTTTAATGCTTCACCAAAAGAGATACTTTTAAATAGTGATGAGAAAGTAATAGGTATCGAAATGTATAAAACTTTTTTATCAAAAAAGGATGACTCAGGTAGACAGAGAGTTGAGATAATTGACAGTAGTGAGTATAGAGTAGATGCTGATATAATTATATTTGCTTTAGGTTTTGATCAGGTTAATCCAAATTTTCTATCAGAAAATGGGATACAGACAAACAGATGGGGTGAAATCTTGGCCGATGAAAACCAAGAATGTTCAAAAAAGTTTGTTTTTACTGGTGGGGATTGTTTTAGAGGAAGTGATCTTGTAGTAACGGCGGCAAATGATGGAAAAATTGCAGCTGAACAAATTGCGTTAAAGTTGTTAAAATAGAAAATTATAGCGAGTTTATAAATGCAACGATTGAAGCAAATCAAGAACTCTATAGATATATCTTAACAAATCAAAACCCAACTAATTTTGAGAGTAAAAGTATAGGTGCAGGTGGAGATATAAGTATCGCTATGGATATAAAATGTGAGAGTGTTTTTATAAAATATCTTGAGCGTTTTGGACAAATTGACTCTGAAGAGTGTGGCTTACATGGAGAGGGTGATTATAAAATTATTCTTGATCCTCTTGATGGTAGTAATAACTTTAAATCACACTTTCCATATTTTGGCTCTTCGGTTGCTTTGGAGTTAGAAGATGATGTAAAAGTTGGTATTATTACAAATTTTGCAGATGGGACACTCTTTTTAAAAACTAAAAGTTCATTTTTGTATACCAAACTCGATGTTATTAAATTTAAAAAAATCAAATCAAATCCATATGCATGTATAGGAATTTTTGAAAGGGCTCAAACCTCTAAAAAATATCTTCCAAGATTGAAAAATAGTGGATATAAATATCGCTCTCCAGGTGGCGTTGCGCTCTCATTGGCATATGCAAATCAAGTACAGTTTTTTATATATGAGGGAGAGATGCGCAAGTACGATATATGTGCTGGAATGTTTATGTGCCAAGATCTTTATCAGCATAAAGAAAAGGATTTAACGCTAATATGCAATCAATTAAATCATTTTGAAAATTTAATTCATATTTTGACATAAGAGGTATTATCATGAACTTTGGTGATATGTTTAAAAGTTTTAGAAAATCACAACCAACAGATGAAGAGGCTCCAAGCCATTGGATAAAATGTCCACAATGTAACTCATTGATGTATTATAAAGAGGTTGAAAATCTCTTTCATGTCTGTCCTAAATGTCAACATCACATGAGAATTGGTCAAGAGGTGCGAATTGAATTACTTGCAGATAAGGGGAGTTTTGTTGAGTTTGATAAAGCTTTATCACCTGTTGATCCACTAAAATTTGTAGATAAAAAATCGTATAAAAAAAGAGTAATTGAGGCTGAGAAAAAGACAGGTAAAAAATCATCTGTAGTTTCAGGAGAGTGTACGATTGAGGGGATTCCTACACAATTAGTTGTTTTTGATTTTAAGTTTATGGGTGGGAGTTTAGGCTCTGTTGAGGGTGAAAAAATTGTACGAGCTGCTCATCGTGCAATCGAGAAAAAACATGCATTTATTATCGTTAGTGCTAGCGGTGGAGCTAGGATGCAGGAGAGTACTTTTTCTCTTTTGCAAATGTCAAAAACTTCAGCAGCTCTTAAGAGAGTTTCGCAAAATGGCTTACCGTTTATCTCGATATTGACTGATCCAACGATGGGTGGAGTTAGTGCCTCTTTTGCAATGCTTGGAGATATTATCATAGCAGAACCTGGAGCGCTTATTGGATTTGCTGGACAAAGAGTGATAGAACAGACAATTGGGACAAAGTTGCCTGAGGGTTTTCAAAGGGCTGAATTTTTGCTCTCACACGGTTTTTTAGATATGGTGGTAAAAAGAGAAAATATGAAAAAGACTGTCTCAGATTTGTTATACTTTTTCGATGCAAAAATCGCTAACTCTAAAAGAGATATAAAACATGTTGGCAGAAGAAGAGATGATTTTGTTGAAGATGACTCTTCCAATCTTGCAATAGGGACAGATGCATAAGATTTACGCCCTTTTTGATTTTGAATTAAATCAAAAAAAAAGGCTTTCTCTTGAGGCATTTGCCTTACTTGCAAATAGAAAAAAAGCTATCTATCTACAATATCGTGACAAAGTAAATTCCCAAAAAATTAAAATAGAAAACCTTAAAATATTACAAAGCGCTTATAATGGTAAATTAATTATAAATGATAATATTTCACTTATTGACTATTGTGATGGTTTACATGTTGGACAAGAGGATCTTTATACTTTTTCAAAAGATCCTCTTAAAGCAATAGAGCTAATTCGTAAGACTATTGGAGATAAGTTATTGGGTCTTTCTACTCACAATGTAGAGGAGATTATGACAGCTAACTCTTTAAAAATTGACTATATTGGTTTAGGGGCTTTTAGAGATACAAGTACAAAAGATGTATCTATGGTTTTAGGTAAATCTTTATCTGAGGTAGCATCTTATTCAAAACATAAAGTTGCAGCTATTGGTGGAGTAAGAATTGATGATAAAATTAAACATGTTGATTTTTTAGTATTGGGATCTAATATTTATGAAGATTAATGTCTATTGTATTGAAAAAAATAGAAGTGATGATTTTTCAAAATTAATACAAAACTATAAGAAAATGATACAAAAATATGCACAAATTGAAGAAATTACTGTTTTTAATAAAAAAATTGCATCGGCACAAAATAGAGATGCTATAATAGCCAAAGAGTCCTACACGGAAGCGTTTATACCTTTTATGAATGGGTACAACATCGCATTAGATCCTAATGGGCGTCAAATGGATAGCTTTGAATTTAGTAAAAATTTTGATACAATCGCCTCTTTAAATTTTTTTATTGCTGGTGCTTATGGATTTGATGAGCAATTTTTAAAAAAATGTAACAAGGTTATTAGTTTAAGCAAAATGACTTTTAGTCATAAAATTGCAAAGGTTGTTTTGTTTGAGCAACTTTTTAGAGCTTTAAGTATAATAAACAATCACCCTTATCACAAATAGGGGCAAAAGGAGAGAGAATGCAGGATAATGAGTATGATATTTTAAAACAAGAGCTTGAAGATAGAAAAACTAAGATATTGAAAATTGTAAATGATAATGAAAAAGAGATCAAAGCTTTAAGTTCTGCAGATACAAGTGATGAGGCAGATCACGCAACAATTAGCACAGATAGTGCAATTGGGCAGGCTATCAGTAATCAACATCTCAATGAATTAAAAGAGATTGAGTATGCACTATTTAAAATCGAAAACAAAACATATGGCATTTGTGAAATGTGTGAAGAGCCTATTGGCATACAGAGACTAAAAGTGAAACCACAGGCAAAATACTGTATAGTTTGCAGAGAGATTGTTGAAAAAACCTCTTAAAAAGGAGTTTTAATGGGTCTAAAAAATTATGTTGTTTTTGGTCTAATTTTATTAATTGCTATAGGTGTTTTTACTTATAGCTTTATAGGGGAGTATTACTCTTTTGCAATAGCTGGAATTACGGTAAATTTACCGATAGCCGTTTGGATTGTACTCCCAGCACTTGTACTCTATATTTTTACAGTTGTACATTTGATATTTTTTGGAACAGTTGGATATGCACGTATGCGAAGAATACGCAAAGACAGTGAAAAATTTTTACAAAATTCTAAAAATGCTCTTTTAGGGAAAATGGTAGATACAGAGTATAAAAGTGATATGTTTAAACTTCCCGGCGTTATACTTCCTTTGCTAAATATTGATCCAAAACGCTACGCAGACCATAGAGCATATGATGATGGTATTCAAGATATACTTGATGTAAAAAGAAAGATAGATGAGGGAGAAGTGTTGGAGCTTGGCTCTTTCTCACTAAGAGAGGATAATGCTCTAGTTTTAAAAAATCATCTTAATAGACTTGCAATTGATCCAACTTATGCGGAGACGATTTTAAGAAGATGTACAGATAAGAGTTTATGTCAAAAAGCACGTTTAGCTCTGGTCTCTTATGCTTCTGTAGAAGAGATAGATAAGTTTAATATAGAACCAAATAGGGTGATTTTTGATGTTTTAATTGATAGAATTGGTGCGAAAAAGAATCATTTAGATTTTTCTGATGATGAAATTATAGCTTACATTAAAAAGCTAGAGTTTTCAAGTGATGATTTTATAAAATTAGCTAAAAAATTAAAAACCAAATTAAATCCAGATAGATTGATAATGCTTTTTGAAAGAATTGCACATGAGTTTCCGTCTGAAGCTGGTGAAAGTTATCTTTATGTCATGTTTGAACTTCAAATGATGGATCACGCAAGAGATTTTCTCGAAAATTCTACAGAAGACGAGTATAAAAAATTTAAATACATGCTCTTTTTGAAAGACAACGGCAAAAACTTTGATACAGAACTATTTATATAATTAGGTAAAAGTTCTGATAGATTTTTCCAAAAAAGATATTATTATTTTAGCTCCGCTTGCTGGATATACAGATTTGCCATTTAGGTCTGTTGTTAAAAAGTTTGGTGTTGATGTAACATTTTCGGAGATGATTAGTGCAAATGCACTTGTTTATAACTCAAAAAAAACTTTCAAAATGTTAGAAAAATCTCCACAAGAGACTCCATATATAGTTCAAATTGCTACAAGTGATCCACAGGTTGCAAAAAAAGCGGTAAGGGTTTTAAATGAGATAGAGGGAATTGATGGAATTGATTTAAATTGTGGCTGTCCTGCACCCAAGGTTGTTGGTCAAAATTGTGGCTCATCTTTGCTCAAAGATCTCTCGTTGATGGCTAAAATTGTTGAGAGTATTAAAACTCACTCAAATAAAAAATATGTTAGCGTAAAATCAAGACTTGGTTTTGATGAAAAATATCCTGAATCTATAGCAAAAGCTTGTGAAAATGCTGGTGCTGATTTTGTTACATTTCACGGCAGGACAAGAAAAGGACGATATAAGGCACAAATTGATTATGATGCGATTAAGATAGCAAAAGAGTCTGTCGATATACCGGTAATTGCAAATGGTGACATCATTTCACTTGAAATTGCAAATTATGTCAAAAGTTATACCAAATGTGATGGTATTATGATTGGGCGTGGGGCAATCGGTAATCCATGGCTCTTTTATCAGATAAAAAATAATTTAAAGAGTGTGGAAAAAGATAAGATAAAAGAGATTGTATTAGAGCATTTTGAAGCGATGATTAATTTTTATGGCGAGATTGGAGTTGTTATCTTTAGAAAGCATCTACATACTTACTCAAAATCTATGCCAAATGCTTCAGAATTTAGAGATAAGATTAATAGAATTGATGATAAAAGTCTAATGGGAAATGAGATTGAAGTCTTTTTTGGTTAGAATTTATTAAAATTTTTAAGGGGAATATATGCCAAGAGAAGATGTGTTTTTGAACGATGACGATTTGTTTGGAGGAACGCCAACGAAAAAGTATTTTGATATTTTATTTAATGCAAATAGAAATTTGGTGGAGTATTATTTAACACAAAATTTAGAAAAAATAGCCGTTTTAGAGCATCTGCTTGAGGAAAAGATGGATGAAGATATTGATCTTGAAAAGATTGTTAGAAATTTTGCAATCAATAATCCAGAAATTATAGAGAAGAAACTTACAGATCTATATATAAGTGACATGGGAAATATTCTATCTCAAAATGAGTAAAATTGGGGCTGTTTTACTCATTTGTCTCTTTTTAAACAGTAAGATTTTGGCAAATTGGGATTATAGCCATAGTTTCAAGTTAAAAAAAGATGAAATTGCTACAATATCAGTTATTAAAAAAGATTATAAAACTAGATCAAAGCTTGATGGGAAGGTTAAATTTAGATGGACCCTTTATCATAATGATCTTTTAGTTTTATTAGTTGATTATGAAGGATTTAAAACCCAGTATGTACTTAAAAAAGAGTCCAAAAGAGATACAGTAACTGTAAATCTTATGGGTGATTATGCAAGAGTTGATCAAAAAGTTTTTTTAGTCATAAAATTTATTGATTTTGATAATAATATAGCGACTATAGATGCTAACATAAGAGATCCAAAAAAAAGAGTTGAAGTGATATATAAAAATAAAAGGTAGGTAGTTTGGAAGAGATAGAGGTGTTGATAGAAAACTTCATAAAAGAGGTTGACGCCCAAGCATTAGAGCTATATAGTAAAATTTCAAAAGGTAAAAGAGTTAGAGCTAAGTTAATTTTAAAGATTGCTGGAGTTACAAAAGAGTCTAAGAAACTTGCAGCGGTTGTAGAGATGATCCACGCAGCAAGTCTTTTACATGATGATGTTATTGATAACTCTTTAACAAGAAGAGGAAGTAAATCAATTAATGCTCTTTATGGTGATAAAACAGCAATTATGCTTGGAGATATACTCTACTCCAAAGGTTTTTTAGAACTTGTTGATTTTGATGAAAAAATTGCAAAATCGATCTCTGATGCAGTTGTTAAACTCTCTATTGGCGAAATGATGGATGTAAATTTATCACAGCAGATTAATTTTGATGAGAAACTATATTTTGATATGATATATAAAAAAACTGCTGTCTTAATCGAAGCTACGGCCATGTGTGCGGCGTTTTTAAGCTCAAAAAATATGGAAGCTTATGCTCTTTATGGTAAAAATCTTGGTCTTGCTTTTCAGATAATTGACGATGTACTAGATATCACTACAAGTGATGAGAAATTTGGTAAGCCAACTTTAGTAGATTTTAAAGAGGGTAAAACAACATTACCATATATTTATCTTTTTCAATCACTAAATGGTGATGACACCGTTAAGCTTAAAGATTTTTTTAAGCAAGAGTTGAGTGAAGAAGATGGTTTGTGGATTAAAACAAAAATGAAGGAGACAGGAGCAGTTATGAGATCAATAGAACTTGCACAAAAATTAGGCTTTCAAGCTTTAAATGCTATAAAGGATGATAAAAACAGCGATCTTGAAAGAGTTATAAAAGATATGATAGAGAGGGATTTTTAATGCACTACTTAACACTAAGTTATACACATAAAAATACTTCTATAAAAACGAGAGAAAAGTTAGCGTTTGATGGTAAAGAGAGTCTAAAAAAATTTTATGAAAAGATTCTTATGATTAGTGATGTAAATGAGTTATTAATTATATCAACATGCAATAGAGTTGAAATAATTGCAAGTGTAAAACAGACTGAAGGAATTGCTGAAATTTTGTTACATGAGCTTGTAAAAGATAACGATCTTTTAGAAAATGAGCTTGAAGATAAGGGAGAATTACACAAAGATATTGATGCAGTTCACCATCTTTTTAAAGTTATTTCATCATTAGATAGCGTTGTAATAGGAGAAACACAAATAGTCTCACAAGTTAAAGATGCATTTGCTTTCTCTTATGATAATGGTTATAGTGGGCAAAAGATTGCAAGAATTATGCATAATGCTTTTAGATGTTCAGCGGCTGTTCGAAGTTCTACTGATATCTCGAAAAACCCAGTTTCAGTAGCTAGTGTTGCTGTAGCAAAAGCGAAAGAAGTTTTTGGTGGAAACTTAGGTGGATATACAGCTGTTGTTGTAGGTGTAGGCGAGATGGGAGAGTTGGCTGCTAAACATTTAGCAAAAGCTGGTGCGAATATTATTTTAGTCAATAGAGATATAGAAAAGGCACACCACTTAGCGCAGATGATTGACAATGTGACTGTTACGGTTGAGCCTTTTTCTGAGCTAAAAAATCTTGTTAACCATTATAGATTGCTTTTTAGTGCCACAGGAGCACCATCTGCTATAATCACTGATGAAATCGTAGAAAATGTATCGTTTCAAAGACATTGGTTTGATATAGCAGTACCAAGAGATATAGCAGAGTGCACATGTAAAAATATACAGCTTTATTCGGTTGATGATTTAAAAGGTATTATGGATGAAAATATCAAACAAAGAGAGGAGAGTGCTGAAGCTGCATATAAGATAGTAGCAAAGTTTACGGAAGATTTTTTTAAATGGTTGCAAACGCTTTCAGTTGACCCTCTCATAAAAGAGATAAGAGAGATGGCAAAAGAGTGTAGTGTAAATGAGATTCAAAAAGCGATAAAAAAAGGTTATATTGATCCAGCTTTAGAAGATCAAGTAGCAAAGATTTTACATCAGGCGTTTAATACATTTTTACACCAACCTACATTAAAACTTAAAAATATTGCAGAACAACCCCAAGCTGATACTGTCGTACAATCAATTCAACTTGTTTTTGGTCTTAATGCCAAACAGAGAAAAGCTATTAATACATACAAATGTGATTATCAAATAGAGAAAGATTTGCAAAAAAAGGATAAAGCTTGAGATTTTCTAAACTCTTTGCTCCTACATCAAAAGATGCTCCAAAAGATGCTCTGCTTCCAAGTCATATCTATTTAATTCGAGGTGGATTTATCGCGCAAGTTGGTAGTGGAATTTATAATTTTTTACCACTTGGGAAAATAGTTCTTGATAAAATTACTCAAATTATTAAAGAGGAAATGGACGCTATAGGTGCATTGGAGACAAAGCTTGGTTTTGTTACGCCTGTTAAGTTATGGAAAGAGAGTGGTAGATACGATAAATTTGGTAAAGAGCTTTTAAGATTTAAAGATCGTAAAAACAATGAGTTTGTTTTAGGACCAACACATGAAGAGGCAATGGTAGATTTGGTGCGAAGTCGTGTTAAGAGCTATAAACAACTTCCTCTTCATCTGTATCAGATAAATAGTAAGTTTCGAGATGAAGCAAGACCTAGATATGGACTTTTAAGAGGTCGAGAATTTTTGATGAAGGATGGATATAGTTTTCACCAAGACAGAGATGATTTAGTAAGAGAGTTTAATTTAGTAGAGAAAACTTATGCAAAAATTTTAGATCGTTTAGGTTTGGAGTATAGGGTTGTTGATGCAGATAGTGGGAGTATTGGCGGAAGCGGCTCTAAAGAGGTTATGGTATTGGCCAAAAATGGTGAAGATGATATAGTTATATGTTCAAAATGCGATTATGCAGCAAATATAGAAGCTGCAAAAAGAGCAAAAGCAACTCCTAAGATAGATCAAGTAGCGCTTAAATATGCTAAAGTACATACGCCAAATATTAAAAGTATTGAACAGTTATCTCAATTTTTTAAAATAGATCCATATTTTACACTCAAAGCTGTAGCTAAAAAAGCAATTTACGCTGATTCTCAAAAGATAGTAATTTTTTTTATAAGAGGTTGTGACTCTTTGCAGGAGACTAAAGCACAGAGTGTTTGTGGAGCGCTTGAGCTTATTGATGCTACAGAAGAAGAGTTAAAAGATATTGGGGTTTTTGCTGGATTTATAGGTCCTAATATTGAAAATGTTAAAATTTTTGTAGATCTTGAGTTAAAAAATGAGACAAATTTAGTTTGCGGAGCAAATGAGATTGATTATCATCAGACAGGATTTAGTTTAAAAGATGAAAAATTTGAATTTGTTGATCTCATAGAAGTTCAAAAAGATGATATATGTAGTTGTTGTGGTGATGTTTTAAAGATCACTAAAGGTATTGAAGTAGGGCATATATTTCAATTGGGCGATACCTATTCCAAACCTTTAGATGCAACTTTTTTAGATCAAAATGGAAAATCTAAACCGTATATCATGGGAACTTATGGCATGGGTGTGAGTAGACTTGTAGCTGTAATTATTGAGCAACACCATGATGAAAAAGGGTGTTTATGGACAAAAGAGACTACACCGTTTGAGATTTTGATTGTTGTATCGAATATTAAAGATGAGGTGCAAAAAGAGTTTGCACAATCTCTTTATAACGATCTTAAAAATGCAGGTATTGAAGTATTGTTAGATGATAGAGCTGAACGATTTGGATTTAAAATGGGTGATTTTGAACTTTTAGGTTTTCCAAAAGCGGTAATTGTAGGTAAAGCTCTGGCTAATGATGAAGTACAACTTGTGGATCGAAAATCATTGGAAAAAATTACAATCTCTAAAGACGAGATTTATCAAAGGTTAATGGAGACATAATGCCATTTTTAATAATTTATCTATTTATTGAAGTTTTAGTGAGTGTTGAGTTAGCCGGAAGACTTGGTGGACTTTTAACATTTGTAGAGATTATTGTCTCTGCATTAATTGGATTTTTTTTGTTAACAAATTTTCGATATACTCTCGCAAGAAGTGCTAGTGATCTTATGAGTGGGGCTATCTCTATGCAAGATTTCCAGAAGATGAGCCTTTTTACACTTATTGGTGCAGTGCTTTTGATAGTTCCGGGTTTTTTTAGTGATATAGTCGGTGTGCTGTTACAATTTAGTTTTTTTGGCACACTATTTGCAAGTAAAGTTTTGAACTTAAAAAATAAAAAAAATATAAAAAGTGAGGAAAAAGATGACGCGATTGATGTCGAAGTTATTGATATTGACAATTCTAAGTAGTAGCTTGGTTTTTGCAAAAACAGATGTAAAAAAAGTACAAGAGTCACAAGAAGATAAAACTAAAAAAGAGCTTGTTAATTATGTTAAAAGAGCGGTTAGTGTAAATAAAGATTTTAAACTTAAAGATGTTCGTATAAAACAGAGTAAAAATGTTGACAACATGGATGGGTGGAAACTTTATTTTTTAGATATTGATCTTGAGATTATTTCGCGAAATGGAAAAGTTACAACTGTACATGATAAAATTTTTTCAAATGGTAAATATTTAACACGAGATTTTGTAGAGCTTTCAAATAAAAAATCTCTAAAAGATAGAATTGTTCCGGATATGGATAACTCATATTATAAAAAGGATCATTTAGTATATGGGGATTTTAATGCAAAAGATAAGATTGTAGTTTTTAGTGATCCTATATGTCCGTTTTGCCAAAATTATATGCCTGAAATATTTAAAGCAGTTAAAGCAAATCCAAAAAAAATTGCACTTTTTTATTATCATTTTCCTTTAGAGATGATCCATCCTGAAGCTCCAACTATTATCAAAGCGGCCATGGCAGCAGAGAAAAATGGAATGAAAGATGCTCTTGTAAAAGTATATAACAAAAAATTTAATATCGAGAGTAAAGATGAACAAAAGATACTTGATATTTTTAATGAAAAGATGGGAACAAAATTAACGCTAAAAGATATTAATACACAAGAAATTTTAAAACACTATAGCCAAGATTTGGAACTTGCAGGTAAAATGATGATTGGTGGTACACCAACAGTTTATGTAAATGGAAAAAAAGATTTTAGTAGAACAAAATATAAACAAATTTTAGGAATAAAATGAAAAAACTAATTATTGCAACAAGAGGAAGTAAATTAGCACTTTGGCAGTCAGAATATATTAAAAAATGTCTTGAAGATACACATGCTGGTCTTGAGGTTGAGTTGAAGGTTATGAAAACTAAAGGGGATATTATCTTAGACACCTCTTTAGCAAAGATTGGTGGAAAGGGTCTTTTTACTAAAGAGCTTGAAGAGGCGATGTTAAGAGGTGAAGCTCACATCGCAGTTCATAGTCTCAAAGATGTACCGACTCATTTCCCAGAGGGTTTAGTTTTGGGTGTGATTACTAAAAGAGAAGATGTTAGAGACGCACTTTTAAGTGAAAAGTATGATAGTATTGAAGCTTTACCTCAAAATGCAGTGGTTGGAACAACTAGCTTAAGAAGAAGAATGCAAATTTTGGCACTTAGACCTGATCTTGTTATAAAAAACTTAAGAGGAAATATCAATACAAGAATTAGAAAGCTCAAAGAGGGTGAGTATGATGCTATAATTTTAGCTACTGCTGGTATAAATAGATTGGGATTAAATAATGAAGTTAAATTTGCTACACCTATACCAACAACACAGATGATCCCTGCGATGGGTCAAGCTGCTCTTGGAATAGAAGCTATTGATGATCCAAAAGTGCTTGAACTTATCTCTATCTTAAATGATGAAGAGGCGATGATAGAGACAACAGTTGAGAGAGATTTTGTTGAAGTTCTTGAAGGTGGTTGTCAAGTTCCAATTGGTGTAAATGCTAAACTTAAAGATGATGAAATTGTTGTCAGATGCATAGTTGGTATGCCCGATGGAACTGAACTTTTGAAAGAAAAAAGTTTAGGACAAAAAAATGATTATCGCTCTTTAGGAAAAGAATTAGCAGATATTATGGTCGAAAATGGTGCAGTTGTACTTTTAAAACGGGCAGAGGAGTTAGCACTCAAAGAGATTTTATAGGAGTTTATATGCATCAGGCGATAGAGTTATTAAAAGAGCACTCTCTACTAAGAGTAATCGAAGAAGAGGTTGACATAGATTTAGAGATTGCTCATATCGCTTATATAGAAGTAAAAAAGAGTAACTCTAAAGCACTTCTTTTTACAAACCCAGTTAGCAAGAGATTAGATAAAAAGTTTAAAACACCTGTGCTTATGAATGTTTTTAGCTCACATGAAGCTACAAATCTTTTTTTAGGTAAAGATGCAGATGAGATAGCCGATGAAATTGAAGCACTTTTACATATAAAACCTCCAAACTCACTAAGTCAAAAGTTTGATATGCTCTCAAATCTTTTTAAATTGAAAAATGTTTTTCCAAAAAGAAGTAAAAAAAGAGGTAAATCTCAAGAGATAATTATAAAAGATGATATAAATCTTTATGATATCCCTATTTTAAAGACTTGGTCTGGTGATGGTGGTCCATTTATAACGATGGGACAAGTTTATACCCAATCGCTTGATGGTGAGATTAAAAATCTTGGCATGTATCGTCTACAAGTTTATGATAAAAATCGACTAGGAATGCATTGGCAAATTCATAAAGATAGTGCTACATTTTTTAGACAATATAAAGAAGCTGGAGTTAAGATGCCTGTTTCTATTGCCATTGGTGGTGATCCTCTTTATACTTGGGCAGCAACAGCACCGCTTCCTCATGGAGTGTTTGAACTTTTGATGTATGGATTTATCAAAGGTGAAAGTGCAAAGCTTGTAAAATCTTTAACAAATGATATCTGGGTTCCAGATGATGCAGATTTTGTTATTGAGGGTTTTGTTGATACAAACAAAAGTGAGATAGAAGGACCTTTTGGCGATCATACAGGATATTATACACTAGAAGAGGAGTATCCAGTGATGGATGTTAGTTGTATAACTACTAAAAAAGATCCCATATATCTTGCAACAGTTGTTGGAAAACCGCCACTTGAAGATAAGTATATGGGTTTTGCTACTGAGCGTATATTTCTTCCACTTTTAAAAACTACTGCGCCAGATTTAATTGATTATATTATGCCTGAAAATGGGGTATTTCATAATTTAATCATTGCCAAGATGAAAGCCTCTTATCCAGGACATGCCAAACAGTTTATGCATGCGTTTTGGGGAGTAGGACAGATGAGTTTTGTAAAACATGCAATATTTGTAGATGATGATGCACCTAGCCTTGAAGATTATGAAGCTTTAAGTGATTATATCTGTGATCGTTTTATGGTGAGTAATATATTAATTAGTGAAGGTGTATGTGATGCACTAGATCATGCTTCTAATGATTTTGCGTATGGTGGTAAACTAGGTATTGATTGTACAAAAGACAATGTTGATTTTCCTAAAAAAACAGTTTTTAGTGATGAAGAGCTTTATGAGAAAATAAACTCAATTGAGCCTACAATTTCAAAAATCAAACAGTATAAAACTTATACAAAAACTCCTATTTGTGTTATTGCTATAGATAAACAAGAGAGTATAAAAAAGATTTATGAAAAGTTAAAACCTATAAAAGAGCATACAAAATTATTGATATTTGTAGATGAGAAGAAAAATGATATAAATAATCCGTATATGTTGATTTGGAGAGTGGCTAACAATATCGATGCAAATAGAGATATCTATCTTGAAAATGAGTTTATTGGAGTTGATGGTACCAATAAAGGAGAAATTGAAAATTTCCCAAGAAGATGGCCGGGAGATACTGATTGTGATGAAAAAGTTATCAAGTCACTAATGCAGAGAAAACTAATAGATATAGATGATGAATTTTTAAAGAAGTTTTATATATAATGTGCGCTGAATGTGATTGTCTTTTTATAATATCTTTAATTAATGGCGTGAAAAATGTATAAAAGTGACAAGTTAAATTAAATTTAATTGTAAATCGTGTATGATGTAGGTTAAATAATTTTAAATTAGGAGTTTGAAATGAGAAAAATAATATTGATGGCTGTGTCTGCAACAGTTCTATTTGCAGGTGCAGATATTGAACCGTTGGTGGATTATGAAATTCAAGATGTACAAAAAGCTAAAGTTGAAGAGATAAGACAAGTCGCACCGGCTCCGGTACCTGCTCCTGTTGTTGTGGCTCCGACGCCTGCGCCTATAGTGCCTGTAGTTGTTGCTAAGAAAAATTGGTATGTTGGGTTAGATGTATTAGCCGGTAGATTTGAGACAAACTCAGGTGCTTGTACTGGTCTTGGTGATATTGTTGCAAAAATAGGTTATAATTTCAATAGATACATAGGCGTTGAGGGTCGTGCAGGTTTTGGTGTCATAAAAGCTGATCATGATAAAAATATAGGTGGAACATCACAGATTAAAGAGAATTATGGGATTTATCTAAAGCCTCAACTCCCGCTTGGAGATACAATATCTCTGTTTGGACTTGCTGGTTATGCAAAAGCAAAAGTTGATAGTAAAAGTACAAGTACTGGCGGTTTGAGTGGTAAGCTTAATGAAGCAAGTCCTTCATTTGGTTTAGGTTTAGAGTATATGATCAATGACAGTTGGAGTATAGTAGCTGAAGGTATTAGACTTTTACATAAAGTTAAAGCTTCTACTGGAACATATACACCTGTGCCTAGCCCTGCTGAAGACGATATCAATCTTGATACTTATGGTCTTGGCTTTAACTATAAATTTTAAATAATTAATTGCAATGAGAAGTAGATTCTCTTTGCAATATCTCCATAAAAATTAATTTATGAAAAAACTTTTTTTTCTATCTCTGTTTGTTTTGCATCTTTCTGCTTTTTTGGATTTTGATCCATATTGTTGCCAAAAGGAGATTTCTGAGTCAAAATTAAATAGTATTGGGTTAGTGAATTCTGCCAAAGTTTATACATTTTATGAAAATAGAGAGTATGCACTTTTATGGGACAAACAAGATTTAAATGATTTTATAGCTACTACAAATAATCCAAAACTTAACTATCTCTCTTTAGATTATCATCAAAAAGATATAGAGAGTTTAATACTTGCGCTTGACGATACAAAAATACCTCAAAAAAAGAAGATTTTAGCACAAATTGATCTATTGGCAACCGATGGATTTTTTTCCTTTGCAGAAGATTTAGGTGTTGGACTTATTGATGCAGATAAGTTTCAATCACTACTACAAGAGGATGAGATAGATATCGTATGGGAAAAAAATATAAAAGTTTATAGATATGAAGACGATTTAGAACTTGCATTAAAAACTAATATGTTGAAAGTTCTTCTGCATCGATATGTACCTACTAGTGATGCCTATAATAGATTAATTGACGCATATTTAAATTATGAAAAAACATCGTTTCCATTAGTTGATTATGGTAAGTTGATGAAAATAGGAGATTACGGATATCGTGCTTCTCAATTAAAAGTATATCTTTCAAAGACTGGTGATTTAAAAAATGTTGACAAAGATTATATTGATTTTCCAACCTTTGATGAAAAATTAAAAATTGCACTTAAAAAGTTTCAAAAAAGACACTATTTAAAACAGACTGGTGAGTTAGATCGTGTTACTGTTCTTTATGCAAGAAAAAATGTTGATGAAAAAAAAGAGCTTATTAAGCTTAATATCGAGAGATATAAACTTTTGCCACGCATTCATGATAAAGAGTACTTAGAGATAAATATTCCAGAATTTTCACTAAAGTATTTTAAAGATAAAACTTTGATTGATGATATATTTGTAGTAGTTGGAAGAGAAGACCGTCCAACACCAATTTTTAATGATGAGTTAGAGTATATTGTGCTAAACCCCTCATGGATAGTTCCTCAAAATTTAATGCGAAAAGATTATATTCCTAAACTTTTAGAAGATCCAAATTCATTGTTAGAAGAGGGTATACACATACATCAAAAACCTTCAAGATACTCTTTAGAGATAAATGCATCAACTGTAAATTGGGAGATCTATTTGGATGAAAAGAGATACATACCATACTATTTTATCCAGTATCCGGGCGAGAAGAATGTTTTGGGCGATATGAAATTTATTTTTCCAAATAAGTATAAAGTATATCTACACGATACAAATGCCAAAAAGTTAACAAACCAAAAGTATAGACTTTTTAGTTCAGGTTGTATTAGACTCTCAAAGCCATATAAATTACTCTATATATTGTCAAAATATACAAAATATACAGGTGATGAATTAAGTGAACTAATAAGTAAGAAAAAGACTATTAATGTTTCACTTAAAAAGAATATGCCTATTTATATTCGATATTTTACTGTTTTTATAGATAAAGATTTGGATTTGGCATTTAGGAAAGATTTTTATGGTATTGATATGTTGCAACTTGCATCAATGCGTAAATAAAAAAGTCTACTCTTTTATAGTAGATATAAAATCTTGATAAATTTGCTCTAATTCAACATCTCGTTTTTCAATGTTCTCTTCATGGTGAGTTTGTATAGCCTCCTCTAAAACAGTAAGACGCTTAAATAAGTACAAAAACAGTTGTTTATTTATATCTGGTAGTTTATTGTGACTTAGTGGGCTTTTATCTTTGCCTCTAACTATAACACGAGCTGGAATTCCTATGGCTGTAGACTCTTTTGGTACTGATTTAACCACTACAGAATTGGCACCTACACGGGCATTCTCTCCTATGATAATATCACCGAGCACTTTAGCGCCACCACCTATAACAGCTCCTTTTTTTATAGTGGGATGTCTTTTTATATCTCGCTCTAAACTGACTCCCCCAAGTGTAACTCCTTGGTATATTAGTACATCATCTTCTACTATGGCAGTCTCCCCTATAACAACACCAAAGCCATGATCTATAAAGACTCGTCTTCCTATTGTACATCTTGGATGAATATCTATATTTGTTACCATCTGTGTAAAACCCATTATAATTCTAGCTATCAGTTTAAATTTTTTTTTATAGATAACATGTGCAAACCTATATGCAATAAGAGCCCAAACGCCTGGATAATTAAATATAAGTTCAAATTTTGAAACTATTGCAGGATCATTTTTCCATGGAGTTAAAAAATCCTCCTTGACAACTGTAAAAAATGAACTTTTTCTCATGCGTTACCTTACTTTATCGTTTTTAGATAGCCATTTTCTCTAAAGAAAATTTCAATCATATCTACTGTCTTATCTTTTAACTGCAGAGGTATCAAGCTAGAAGTTTCTATCTTTTTTTTGATCTCTCTTTGAACTTTGGTCATATCATAATTTAAATTGCCTAAAATGTCTATTATAGATGAAGATTCTATAACTTTTTCTATAGTATATCCTTGTTTGTTGATCAATATAGTAGCTTCTGTTGGGTGGGTAAAGAGGTTGTGGTTCATTCCCAACGCTTCTTGGTAGGCACCAACAAGAAAGAAACCTAAAAAATACTCCTCTTTTGCAAGGTCTATGCTATGTAAAAAAAGTGGATTTTTAGCATCAAATGCAATTTCACCATCACTATCACATGTGATATCCCATAAACTAGCAGAACGGGTAGGTTTTTTATCTAATTTCATCAATGGCATTACCGGAAAAAGTTGTTTTAATCCCCAAAAATCTGGCATACTTTGAAATATTGAAAAATTTATCAAATACTTTTCTACAATCATGTTCTGTATATGTAAAAGCTCTTTATAGTGATAATCTTGAAGCAAAAATATCGCTTTTTTAATGATAAGATGTGTTAAAACTTCACTATTAGATCTATCGATTAGATCAATATAGCCTAGATCAAATAGTGTTAAAAGTGAATTTAAATGATCAAGCCCATCATGTAGATACTCTAATGCATTATTTTTATTTATTGATTGGTAAAGCTCATTTAACTCAACAATCAGAGGAGGGTTATGTTCTTTTAGTTTTAAATCTTCTTTGAGATACCCTTCACTTACTAGCTCAAACACAGGAGCTATCAAAACTGCATGTGAAGCGCAGATATAACGACCTGATTCGATAAGAATATTTGGCTCTTTTACTTTTTTATCTTTAGAGATTGATCCTAGCATAAATGTTATGTCATTTGCATACTCTCTTAGAGAGTATTTAGCACTTCTAGTCTCTTCATTTTGTGCATATTCTACACACAATCCACCTCCAAGATTGATAGTGTGTAAGTTATAAGCTCCTAATTTTATTAAATTGGCATATATATTTCCAGCTTCTCTAATCGCTTTTTTTAAATATCCTATATCTGTGATTTGTGAACCGATATGAAAGTGAATCATTGTAAATTTATCAAGTAGATTTGATGCTTTTAAGAGTTCAATCGCTTTTATAAGTTCAGTTGAAGTGAGACCAAACTTTGAGTTAATTCCTCCACTTTTAGCCCACACCCCTACACCTAAACTATGTAGCTTAATACGAAGTCCAATATCTGGTATAGCGTGTGATTGCTCTTTTGATACCTCGATAATAGTTTCAAGCTCGTTTATGCCCTCAATAGTAAGAGTGATCTTTTGTCCCATAGCACAAGAGATAAAACCAAGCTCTATCATCTCTTTGTCTTTAAATCCATTAACAGTTATTGGAGCGTCTTTTTGTATATGTGACATAGCTATTAAAAGCTCTGCTTTACTACCTGCTTCAAGCCCATAATTGTATTCGCTTCCTGCTTGTGTGAGTGCGTGTATAAAGTTTGGAAATTGATTTACTTTTAGTGGAAAAACTGCTTGAAATTTACCTTTGTAGTTTAACTCTTTTGTCGCTCTATCAAAGTTTTGGTATATACTCTCAATCTGTTTTTTTATCAAGTGAGGAAACCTAAGAAGCAAAGGTCCTCTTTTGCCTTGATCTCTTATCTTTTTTACAATTTCATAAAGAGATGGCTTAGAGCCTTTGTTGACCCTAACATACTCTTGGTCGATGATGAAATTTCCATCACTCCAAATATCAATACCGTATCTATTCAATATTTTCTATCTTTTCACTTTTTTCAACTAAATCTTTGATCCAAATAACATTTTGTTTCAATTCATCCTCTCCAATGATTGCACAATATCTTGCATCTGCTTTATCGGCTGCTTTTAGATGCGCTTTAAGAGTTTTGATACTATATCCCATGGTTACTTTATCGGTATTTCTTTTTTTATCCGACTCTTTAAAAACTAACTCCAAAGCTTCATCACAAAGTGCGCCAAAGTAGTATCCTTGACGCTTCCTTAAAGGTAATTCAACCATCTCCATAAGTCTCTCTATGCCGATAGCAAAACCGATAGCCGGAGTGCTTCTCCCACCCAAAAATTCAACCAATTTATCATATCGTCCGCCACCTGCAACGGCATTTTGTGCACCCAAATTGGAGCTAACAAACTCAAAAGCAGTTTTAGTATAATAATCAAGACCTCGCACTAGATTTTCATCAACTTCTACATCAATCTCTAAAGTGTTTAAAAGTTTTAAAATTTGTGTAAAATCATCTTCACAATTTTGACAAAAGTTTTGGTTTAATCTAGGTGCTGGTTTTAAAAGCTCTTGACAGTGAGAGTTTTTACAATCAAAAACTCTTATAGGGTTTGTCTTTTTTCGTCTTTGGCAATCTTGGCAAAGTCCATCAGTCATATCTAAAAAAGTAACCAATTTCTCTTTAAATGGTGGCATGCAATCATCACAACCTAAAGAGTTCAGCTTTAGTGTGTAGGTTATTTTGAAAGTATCAAGAATTGTTTTAAGCATCAAGATAATATTTACATCTTCAAGATAGCTATCTACCCCAAAACTCTCTACGCCAAATTGGTGAAATTGTCTAAGTCTGCCTTTTTGAGGTCTCTCATACCTAAACATAGGTCCGTGATAATAAAATCTATGAATTCCACCAACACGATCAAGCTTGTTTTCGACAAAACTACGAACAACCCCCGCAGTCCCCTCTGGTCTCAAACAGACATCATTTTCACCTTTGTCGATAAATTGATACATCTCTTTCCCAACTATATCGCTACTCTCTCCAACACTTCTTTTAAAAAGATTGGTATCTTCCAAGATAGGAGTCGCCACAAATTCAAATCCATATCTTTTTGCAATCTCTGTACACTTTTCAATGAGATAGGTATATTTTTCATTTTGTGATGGGAGTATATCCTTCATGCCCCTTAATGCTTTGATCATCGTGCTAAAACCTTTGTATCTTGATAAAGTCTTAATTATTGCATAATCTGGGTTTAACTTAGATAAGCTCTATACAATTAAAATCAAAATTGATACCGTATACCTAAAGCAAGAAAGTTTGAACCACCGCTAACATTGTTGATCAATTTATATATGCCTGAGCGATGATGAATTCTTGTAAATAGCTCTAGCTTAGGATAGTTTGGATAATTAAAAGCAATTTCCACCATAAGATAATTTAAAAGTCTTGAAGTTTTTTGTTTTTCAAGCTCGATTATAGGTTTTTTGGATGCATATGAGAGACCATCTCCTATCGCAAGACTAGTATCTAAAATATGATCCCATGGAAATTTAAGCCATC
>CAYUSV010000002.1:0-52695 GCA_964447385.1 uncultured Campylobacterales bacterium
CAATATCAGAAACAACAGCACTAGCAGTAGCATCGCCACCAGCTCCAGGACCATAGTATAGAGTCTCTCCTACAAAATCACCAATAACACTAATTCCATTCATAACACCATCAATTTTAGCAATCATTTGAGAATTTTTAATAAGCACAGGGTGAACTCTTAGCTCTATATTGTTGTCTGATTTTTTTGCAATTGCTAAAAGTTTTATGCTATAGCCAAACTCTTTTGCAAAATCCATATCATGCTCATTTATCCCCTCAATTCCCTCGATCAAAATATCTTCAGGTTTAGCATCGATACCATAAGCGATAGAAGCTAAAATCAAAAGTTTATGAGCTGCATCAAATCCCCCAACATCAAAAGTTGGATCAGCTTCAGCATAACCTAAATCTTGTGCTTCTTTAAGAATCAGATCAAAACTTACATTTTCATTCATCATCTTTGTAAGCATATAGTTACATGTACCGTTTAAAATACCTTTTATAGATAAAATTTGATTTGCACTAAGTCCAACTTTTAAGGCATTGATGATAGGAATTCCCCCAGCTACACTTGCTTCATATCCAATAGGCAAGTTCTTGGCGATATCTTGAAGATCATATCTATGATAAGCTAGAAGCGCTTTGTTTGCAGTTACTACGGCTTTACCATTTGTAAGGGCAGTTTTTACAACTTCATAAGCCCCATCAACACCACCCATCAATTCCACAATTATATCGATAGAATCATCTTTTAAAACTTCATCTATGCTGTCTGTTAAAGGTATAAGAGTATCTCTCTTTTTTGAAAGATTTTTTACAACCCCTTTGACAACATTTATCTCTTTTCCTGCTCTTGCACTTATAAGCTCTCTATTTTTTTCCAATATTTGAGCTACACTTTGCCCTACGGTGCCAACACCGATAATTGCTACATTTATCATCTATTTGTTATTCTTTAAACTTTGTAAATATTTTTTGATATTTTTTGCAGCTTGTCTAATTCTTTTTTCATTTTCAATAAGCGCAATTCTCACATAACCATCACCCTGTTCTCCAAACCCAATTCCAGGACTTACGGCTACTTTAGCCTCAGTTAAAAGTTGTTTTGAAAACTCCAAACTACCAAGATGTATAGCCTCTGGTGGAAGTTTTGCCCAAACAAACATTGAAGATTTTGGTTTTTCAAACGCCCATCCGGCATTATAAAAACTTTCACAAAGTACATCTCTTCGATATTTATATTTGGCGACTATTTCATCTTGACACTCTTGTGGACCATCAAGAGCAACTGTTGCAGCCACTTGAATAGGCGTAAACATCCCATAATCAAACCAAGACTTAATCTTTTGTAAAGCTCCAATCATCTTAGGATTACCTACAAAAAAACCAACTCTCCAACCGGCCATATTGTAGCTTTTTGAAAGAGTAAAACTCTCAACAGCAACATCTTTTGCACCTTCAACTTCAAGAATAGATGGTGTTTTATAGCCATCAAAAGTAATATCTGCATAAGCAATATCACTGATAATATAAAACCTCTCTTTTTTGGCAAGTGCTACAAGGCGGACATAAAAATTTTTTTCCACAGTAACTGTCGTAGGATTGTGTGGAAAATTTACAACAACAAATTTAGGTCTTGGTAACGATTCACTAAATGCTTTGTGAAGATTAGAGAAAAAACTCTCCTCATCTAACTCATATGCATCATTAAATATCAAAGGCATTTTAACAACATTTCCACCTGCTATGATAAAAGCATGTGTATGTATAGGATAAGCAGGCTCTGGCACAACAGCTACATCACCATGGTTGGTAATTGCTTGAACCAAATGAACATATCCCTCTTTTGATCCCATAGTTGCTACTGCTTCACTCTCTGGATCAATATCTACATTGTATTTTCTTTTATACCAATTACAGACAGCAAGGCGAAGTTTATAGATGCCTTTACTTGCAGAGTAGCCATAGTTTTTTGGTTTTTTTGCAGTCTCTATAAGTTTATCAACTATATGTTCAGGTGTTGGACCATCAGGATTTCCCATGCTAAAATCGATGATATCTTCACCGTTTTGCCTAGCTTTTAATTTTATTGCATTGATCTCTGCAAAAACATAATTTGGCAACCTATCAATAGTATTAAATTGTATTTCGTCAAACATTATCTACCCATAAATTTTATTTCGATATATAAACGCTTAACCCTCTTTTGAGATTTTTAAGAGTATAAATATCGCTAATTTTTACATATTTTGCATTTGCTGGAATGCTAAGCCTTTCATTATAGCTTTTTATCTCTTTTGTAATGTTATCAAGGATATTTAAATCTCTATCATAAAACACAATATAAGGGTGCCAACTATTTGCTCTAGAGCTATTTATGACCAGAGTTCTAGCCCTTTGTATATCAATCCAGTAAGGGTTTAATGGTTTTTTTAGTTTTATTTTTTTGTTAAAAGTTATATTTTCAGGTACAATATCAATATTTGTGATGTTGATATTGTACCTCCAATTTGTTTTGGAGTACCGTTTTAGTTGTGTAATGTAACAATTTTGTTTTTTTAACTCTTGAGCAAAGAGTAAGGGATCAATTGCAGAAGAGGTTTTAAGTGATACTTTCCATAAAAACCCACTATGATCTCTCATCGCCTTTTCTGTCCAAAGTGCACTATAACCTAAAGCATTTAGACTATTTTGTATCATTTTCATAAAAATAAGTGGGTTGTTTTGTTCGGTTGCAAAGCTAAGATGCAAATCTTTTGTCTTTTTAAAATCAAGTTGCAACAAATTGTTCTCTTTTATGGTTGATAAAACTTTATGAATATCAATTTGGCTACCTACATAAAACTTTTGCTCATCTTTAAAGAGAATATTGAGAAACCTCTTTTTAGCAAAATAACTGTTTTGTCCTAAGATATTTTTTAATTCATCATTTAGCATATTTGCAAACGAGACATTTAAAAGTAGTGATAGGATTATAATAATTTTTACCAACCAACACCTGCGCTACTTCTTTTAAACTCTTTTTTATTAATTTCCATTAACTCTCCATCTCTATAGATAAAACGAACAAGATTTTTACTGCGAAATTTGACCGAGTATGACTTGTTATAAATGCGAAAATGACTGTGACCAACTACAATTAACTGATCTCGCCCCGCATCTAATGGTAACTTAGTACGAATTAAAAAATCCTTTTTTGTAAAATCATCAAGATAAATTATACCAACCCAAGCCTTTTTTGTTGGATAAATATAAAAATTACCTTTATCTATTACTTTTTTGACTGGTTTAGTCATCTCTTTTACTATAGGTTTTTGGACTTCGTCTGTTTCAATTATTTTTGGTTTAGATAAAACAATTGGTGCTATATTATCACTTATATTGTGTTCGTCGCTAGAGTCGCTAGATATGTTTCTATCTTTCATCATTTGTAAGACTACTTTGTCAAGATCAAGATCAAAGTTTGTATTTTGCTCATCCTTTACAAGTTTTTTGTCAAGATCATTATCTACATCAAAGAGAGATTTAGTTCTATTTTCTTCAATTTTTTCTATATTCTTTTGCGCCTCTTTTATAACGCTTTTATTCTCTTCAATATGTGAAATTAGAGAGTCAACAGACGCTGGTTTTTTATTGTCCATGGTAAAGAGATAGTATGCAAGCCCTAAAGCAACCAAAATAAGAGCTACATATTGTAAATACTTTTGCCATGCTTTACCATCTGACATCGGAGTTTCGGTAAAAAGAGTTTCAGGTTCTTTAACCCTATTAGTACTCTCATGCTCTAAATATGCCTTTTTTAATGAAGTCAAATCAACATCATACTCTCGCTCAAGAATTTGAATAAATCCTAAAGCTCTTGTTTTGTTTATATTTGTAAAATCTTTATTTAAAAAACTCTCTAAATCTGCATCACTGATAAAAGTTTTTGTCGAAACTTTTTTATATCCCTGCTCAATTAGATACTCAACACCGGGTTTTTGACTCTTTTCTTCTTTCTTCTTTTGCATTCCTATCTCATCCTATCGCATAATATCGCTGCTGCTGCACTAACATTGAGAGAATCGAATGCTTTTTGCATAACAATTTTGAGTTTTTGATCACACATATTTAAAACCTTATTTGAAATACCTTCATTTTCGCTACCTAAAAGAAGTACCTTTTTTGATCCAAAAGAGATCTCTCTCACATCATCACCACTCATATCGGCTGCATAAGTTTTAAATCCACTCTGCTTTAACTCATTAACCAATGTTGCTGTATCTTTAAAAAGTGCTATTGGCATATCAAGCGCTGCTCCGCTACTCGCTCTTACAACACCCTCAATTGCCAATGAACCTATGCCACTTACAATCACACCATCCACGCCAAACGCATAAGCACTCCTAATGATAGCTCCAATATTGCCAACATCAGTGATGCCAACTAAAACCAATAAAAATTCCTCTTTTTTCAAATCTTTAATATCAATAAGTTCGATATGCTTTATTTTCAAAAGAAAACCTTGATGGTTACCGCCACGCGCCATGCTCTGTGCTTTTTTTGCATCGAGCTTAACAATCTTTTTATCAAGTTTGGCAATACGAGAAAATATCTTTTTATCAATCTCTTTTGCAAGACAAATCTCTTCAATGAGTTCAGGATACTTCTGAGTTATATAAAAAAATATTTGTTTACCATATACTATCATGATTGTATTTTACTAAAAAAAATTTAACCTAATCTAAAGTAGAGCATTATAACACTCTTTTGGTGACTTTTTTGTGATTTTTGCGATGATTTTTGCTGCTTGCTTCTTTGGAATGTCTAATTTTAAGATATCATCTACTGTTATCATGCCAAGTTCTCTTTTGTAAGCATCAAAAACTACAACCCATTCACCTTTGATATTTTGTTCTTTTAGTTGCTCCTTTATCTCTAAAGCTTTACCTTTAAAACTTTTTTGATGCAATTTTGTGGCTTCTTTGATCAAAAAAAGCTCACGATTTGGAGTTAATTGACAAATTTGCTCTATCAGTTTTAAAATTCTATGAGGAGCTTCATATATAATAGTTGTATACCCATTATATAGTGCTTCTTCTAATGCTTTTTGTCTATCACCGCCCTTATGAGGTAAAAATCCAAAAAAGAGAAATTTTGTATCACAAAAACCACTAGAAGTATATGCTAAAAGAGCTGCATTTGCTCCCGGGAGCACATCATAGGGGATATCGTGAAGATTGCAATAACTTACTAAAGAAGAACCAGGATCACTAACACCCGGCATACCGGCATCACTAACATAGATCACGGTATCATCAAAAAGTTTAGGGGAGAGTTCTTGCAAAAGTTTTTTTTCGTTATGTGAATGAAGTGAGATAAACTGTTCTACACAAGGAGAGATTTGGTATTTGGTTTTGAGTAAATGCAAAAGTCTTTTGATAACTCTTGTATCTTCACAAAGAATAACTTTTGCATTTTCGAGGAGTTTTAAACTCCGAAAAGATAAATCTTCCAAGTTCCCAATCGGAGTGGGTACAAAATAAAGCAATACAGGGACTATTTTAAGTTATACTTTTTCTTAAATTTTTCAACTCTACCTGCAGCATCTACAATTTTTTCACTACCTGTAAAAAATGGATGACACTCATTGCAGATATCAATTCTCATCTCTGGTGTATTTGACATACTCTCAAAACTATTGCCACAAGCACATGATACTTGGCAAGTTACATAATCTGGATGGATTTCTTTTCTCATCGTTTTTTCCTATTTAAATTGTGTTAAGTGCGCAATTGTACCCAAAAATATTTATTTTAACCTTAAATATTAAAGTACTATTTTAATTACATTTAACTTGATAATAGTGCTGTTCATCTGCACGCGGGCACTCCGCCGAGGAGATAAAAATAAAAAAGGTAAAAAACAGCAGACCCAAAATGAGCCCACTGCCATATAGGGGGAGGGGAACCGTAAGTATATCAGAAAAATTATATTAAATCAAGAGTTTTGAAGCGATTGTGACTACAGCTGTCTCACTTTTTAGTATAAAATCTGTTTTAAAACCTATTTTATTGTTTTTAAGTAACTTTTTACGCTCATTTTCACTAAATCCACCTTCGCACCCGATCAAGATTGAAAATAACTCTTCACATGTCTGTTTTCCACCAAAATCCAAAACAGCAAAATCACTATATATTTTTAAAACATCATCCAAAGTTTTTAAAACTTCGATTTTCATCAAATCACTTCTGCCACACTGTTGAGATGAATTTATCAATATCTTTTGAATTTTGGAAAGATCTAATTTGAAATTTTTCTGACTCCTATCACAATAGACAAATGTTATCTTGCTAACTCCAATCTGGTTAAGCATAGGTAGCGTGGCATAAATTACTTTAGGCTCGATGATACACCAAATAAGATGTAGTTTTTTTACATGAGAATTAGTTACATTGATGATATCAACAAGAGAGAGTAACGCCTCTTTTTTCCCAATCTCCTTTATCTGATATTTATATGTAAAACTATCTTCTAAGTTTTTAAAATTTACAATATCTCCAATTTTTACTCTTTTTGCTTTAAAAAGATATCTATAGTTTTCATCTCTTATCTTAAGTAGCTCTTTTGAAGCGTTTTGATCATAAACAAATTGCATTTTTATCTCAATATAAAGCTCACACCGCCAATTATAAACATCAATACAATATCACCAATATATTTCTTTTTTATCCAAGCTCTAAGTAATTGAGTAGAGGTAGAATCATTTGTATTTGTATTTACTCTCAATATATGTTTTTTAACACTTGTGTAGATCATTATCAAAACAGCGATAATCATAAGTATCAAAGAGGATTTAAGATCAAAATGGTTTACTGCCATGACGGTAATACCGGTAAAGATAATAGCCACAACAAGTAGAAGGTATTGAGGCTGTAGATATTTCATCCGATTGATATAAATAACCTCATCTTTGAGATTTAAACTTACATAGATATTGTAAAGTGCAAGTAAGATAGTGGCACCTATGATGAAAAGGTGAAAATTTATTGACATAGTTATCATTTGTTCCATGGTTTCTCCGATATATAGATAGGCGACATTCTAGCAAAAGTTCTTGAAAATGGCATAGAGTGTGCTTTTAAATTAAGGACACCTTAAATAAATGTTAGGAAACTTCTTATGAAAAAACACCATTTAATCAATTTTTTAATTTTGCTATACATATTTTCAGCAAATGCATATGCATGGAAAGTTGAAAAAAGCTCTGTAGTACAATTAAAACTTACAAATAACGGAGACTTAGGTATCGGCACAGAAACTCCCGCAGCTAAACTAGAAGTACAAGGAAATATCAAAATAGTTGATGGAAATCAAAGCGATGGGTATGTTTTGACTTCAGATGCAAATGGATTAGCAACTTGGAAAAGCTCATCAGGAGGTGGTGCATCATCGATTAATGATTTGAGTGATGGAAAAACAATGTCCACTTCTATGTTTTTAGGAACTAATGCTGGTGTAGATACTAATAATACTGGTATATACAATATTGGTATCGGTACAGAGTCTTTGTATAGCAACACGGACGGAACAAATAATATTGCAGTAGGATACCGTTCGTTAAAATTTAATACAAGAGGAGAATACAATACAGCGCTAGGAGGACGAAGCTTATATAGTAATATATCTGGAATGTATAGTGTTGCGTTAGGTCATAAAGCACTTTTTTCAAATACAACAGGAAATCAAAATGTTGCTATTGGGGTTAATTCCATGGCTACTTCAACTACAGGAGGAAATAATACAGCAATTGGATATCAAGCTTTAAATAAAAATCTAACAGGAAGTAATAATACAGCAATTGGACATAGAGCACTCTACAACAATACAGAAAGTTACAATACGGCAACTGGATTTCGTGCTTTGTATAGTAATACTATAGGAACTCATAATGTTGCGATGGGATATTCTGCCTTATCTAAAAACACAGAAGGAAACAATGGTACAGCAGTTGGTTATCAAGCTCTTAATCGTAACACAACTGGAAATAATAACACAGCAACTGGACTTGAATCTTTAGGATATAATACAATAGGGAGTAATAACACTGCAATGGGAAACCAAGCTCTTAGGGATAATACAACAGGAGACAATAACACTGCAATAGGAAATCAAACTCTTAGGTCTAATACAATTGGTATTAATAATGTAGCAACAGGATATCAAACTCTTAGATCCAATACGATAGGTAGCTATAATACAACAGGTGGGTATAGAGCTATGTATAATAATATAGATGGCAATAAAAGTACCGCTGTAGGATATCAAGCTCTATATAGCAATACAAGCGGTAACAATAATAGTGCAAATGGATATGGGGCATTACAAAATAATACAACAGGTAATGATAACACTGCTACTGGATATTATGCCTTACTCACCAATGAAACAGGAAGCTCAAATACGGCAACTGGATATGGAGCACTGCAAAATAATACTGATAGTAGTAATACCGCAATTGGATATAAGACACTACATAATAATACAAGTGGTGGAGATAACACAGCAATTGGTCTTAAGACACTATTTTTAAATGAAACAGGAAATTTTAATACTGCAATTGGTCACTCAGCTGGTTACAAATCTACCGGTGATGGAAATGTGTTTATTGGTTATAGAGCCGGTTATAATGAAACAGGTTCAGATAAACTATTTATAGACAATACAGATACAGTAGATCCTCTGATATGGGGAGATTTTAGTAATAATTGGTTAAGTGTAAATGGAGATTTGACAGTAACGGGTCCTTTAAATGTAAATGACAATGTAACAATAGATGGGGATTTAACTGTAAATGGTAATATCACTGCAACTGGCACAATTACCCCTTCTGATCGTCGCTTAAAAAAAGAGATTCAGACAATTGATAAAGCAGTAGATAAAATTAACAGACTTCGAGGTGTTAGTTTTAAATATAAAAAAGATGATCGTCCAAGTATTGGTTTGATTGCACAAGAAGTTGAAGAGGTTTTCCCTGAGCTTGTGAGTGAAAATAAGAATGGATATAAAGGAGTGCAGTACCAAAACTTAGTTGGTGTGCTTATAGAGGCAGTAAAAGAGCAAAATAGAGAACTAAAAAGTTTAAAAGCTCAAATTGTAGAGTTAAAAAATAGTATAAAATGAAAAAGTTTGTTTTTATTATGGCATTTTTTCCTCTTTTGCTAAGTGCTAGATGTATAAGTAGTTATAGTGAAGATTTTACTCAAATCTGTGAAGAACATGTTGTAGTAGCAGAGGCACATGAAGCTGCTTGTTGTATTCAGCTTGGTTTAAATGCAGTAAATAGAAGTGGTGGTTGTTATAACTGGGACAACAATATCACAACAAAAACGGCCAACAAAAGCTTTGATTTAACAATTTTGGCAAATGATACCCTCTCTTCTTCACCCTTAAAGGATACAAATATAACCAAACTTGAGCTTTTAAGCTTTAGTGATGCTTTATGTACGACACAATATGCAACTGAAACTATCTGGAATGATAGTGGAAAATCAGATATACAAGGGTGTTTTGAGCCAACAACTGCTTTTACACACACAAAAGCAATAAAATGTGCAAAAATAAGAGTATATGCTACACATGATGATAATGATTTTAATGCTACTTCATCTGATACTTTTTCCATAAAACCTGATAGATTTGAGTTTATCATTTCACAAAGTGGAAAACTAATAGCTCAAAGAAATTACACAGTAGGTGTTAAAGCACTAGAATATGCAAACAGTAATGAGGTAGAGGATTATAACATTACTATTTTACCGGCTTCTAACAAGTATTTTAGAAATGGTAGTGATGGCTTGGCGATGGCTGGGAGTTTTGTACCAAGTACTAGTTTTGCTTTTGCAAATGGAGTGGTAGCAAATACAACTCTTAGTTTTGACAATGTTGGTATCATTGGACTAGAGTTAAATGATACAACATGGAGTGAAGTTGATAGTGATGATACGCCTTTAGTAAAAAGAAGAATTTATCTTGAAGAGAATTTATCTTTTATACCAGATAGATTTGATATAAATTTTACTTTAACTCCAACGATGAAAAATTATGACAATAAAACATTTACCTATTATGCTGATGACACTGTTAATATGGGGGCAAATTTAAAAAACCTTACCCACACCATTACCGCACTTGGAAAAGATGGAGCTATCATGACAAATTATCAAAATCCACAAACTACATATTTTGCAAATGATATAGATTTTCTACTAAATTTAAATATAGATCAAAATCCAACTCTTTTACCAGATATAAATGAAAATGTAACAAAAGATTTAAACTTTACAGGAGGAGTTGCGACATTAACATACAGTGGTGTAAAATTTAATTTTGGCAGGGAAAAAAATGTAAGTAAAAATCCGCTCTTAGTAGATGGAACAAATAGTGACATAAACATAACAACAACGGATAGTATTGATAGTGGTGTAAAAGGAGATATTCTACAAACTTTTGAAAACAATGCAACCTTTTATTATGGCAAAATACAAACCAAAGATATAAAAACAGCGATCTCTCCAACTACTGAGAGTTTAATTACTGAAGTCTATTGGGATGGTAGTGGTAGCAGAGTCTTTCCTTCTACATTTGTGCAAAATACGACCTCTTGGTATACAAATGTAGATGACGATACAATTTCCACTTTAATAGATGGAGATTTCACTCCAATGAATAAGAGAAAGATCGAAACTCCTCTCTTAGGTGTAACCATCAGCGTAGATTCACCAAATCCAACCAATGGAGAGATCGGTTATACTATCACAAAATCAGATACTACTAAGACTCAAAAAGTTTATTATCATGTAGATATACCTATTTGGTTATGGTATAGCAGATATGAGGATTATAACTTTAGTACAGATAGTACTTGTGCTTCACATCCATGTTTTGAGTATATTTTTGAGGCAGAAGATACGACTTCTGGTATTAAAAGTGGAAATTTTAAAGGTAGTAAATTTGATAATAATTTTGACTCGAAAATAGAGAAAAAGGCGATAAAGTTGATGAGGTAATACATCCATAAAAACGGAATACAATTTGCTATATATCCATCATGAGAGCTGGATTTAACTTAATTGAACTTATTTTTACTATTGTTATTATGGCTGGTATATTTGTGGTTATTCCAAAGATTATTTTTGCTACAAACAAAAGTGATACCTTTGCCCTAAAACAGGAGGCATTTTTTAACGCTATCTCACTTACCAATATCGCCTCTTTTCTTGCATGGGATGAAAATAGTACTCAAACTTTGTCTATTTTAGCAACTTCTGATGATATGATAGCTTGTGATAAGAGTACATTTTTACGCTCTGGTGGATTTTTAAGCTCATATGGCAGAAATTGTGAAGAAGACTTTAATGCCTCAACAATTGGCTCAGATGGGGAAAGCGATTATCTACTATTTAATGATATAGATGACTTTGATGGTGAGAGTATTGATGTAAATCTTAGCACAAAAACAAAATATAAAATTTTTACACAAGTGCGTTATTTAGATGATAATATTTTTAGTGTTAGTGGTAATAAAATGACAATTGCACTTGACAACTCTTCTCGCATAGCAACATCAAATATTAAAAAATTTAAAGCAACTGTTAGTTATGCAGGAAAAAGAGGGGATAAAAACATCTCCTCTTTTTCCTACTATTCAACCAATATCGGGCAAATCACATTAAATAGTGAGCCATGGTAATGAGAAAAGCTTTTACTATGGTAGAGCTTATCACAACGATTGTGATCATGGGGATTTTAGCAGGAGGTACATATATATCTTTGGCAAATCTTTATACAAAAAGTGCAAAATCAAAAGCAATAAGTGAATTATCGTTTGATTCAATTCTAATTTCAAATCAAATTTCAGCACTTCTCTTTCACAGAGTTCCATCTACGGTTATCGGCTATGATGCCCAAACTGGAAATTTTGAGTCGATCTATAGCATGGGCGCTAATTACACAATTTTTGAGTGGATTGCAACGGATTTTGAAGAGTATAAAGCAAAAAAATATAGTAGTTTTGTGGATTTTGAGAAATCAGACAAAAATACAAATTTACTCTACTCGCCAGATACAAATATATCTACTGTTAGTAGTGATGCATTGGTATTTGCAGGCTCTTTTGATGAGGGTGGTGTAGTTTATGGCAGTGATTTTAATGACTCTTTTGGTTGGCATGGAAATAGTAGTGATAAGATATATGATATCAACAGTAGTTCCAGTGATAATGAAATAAGACTAACAGATAAACCCTCAAAAATTTATGAAAAATATTATCTACTAAAAGGTGCTTTTGCTCTTGCAAGATATGCAGATATCAATCAAAGTGCAAATTGTTTAAGTGATCTAAATATCACTTTAGGAGATGATACGCTTCTTTTGTTTTATGATTACTATCCATACAAAGGCAAAACTTTTTGTGCAGATACTAGCGGAGATATAAATGGCAGTGTTACTCTTCTTTCAAACGAAGTTCAAGGTTTTGAGTTAGATTTCGTTAATGGTAATTTACAGTTTAATTTAACTCTAAAAAGAGAGGTACGAAAAAGAGGTAAAAATTTAACTATTCAAATTTCAAAACAGAAGGTGATATTTTGATGCGAAGTGGTTTTGGGATGATTCAGGTTATATTTTTTATGCTTATTTTATCTGGTATTTTAGCAATCTCTATGAGATATGCCTCAATCACTACCAAGCAGACACAAGATTTATATATCAAAGAACAAGCTTCTCTTTTTATGCAAAGTGCAATTGAGTTGGCACTGCTTGGAATTAGTTCACATGATTATAACTCTAGTGGATTTATTGAAGATATAGAGGTTATATCTGATGATAAAAGGTTTATTGCAGACATCAATATCACTACCTACTATATATATGGTGTAAATATTGATACAGAAGTATCTAGTGGAATGATAAACTTAGATATTGTGGTTGAAACAAACAATACTCACCCCAAAAATAGTAGAAAGATTAGAATTACAAAGAGGAGTTTACAAAAATTATGAAAAGTGCATTTTCTATGATAGAACTTATCTTTATAATAGTTATTATAGGTATTTTGGGTGCAACGATGCAGATGAATATGCCTGATAATAGACTCTTTAGTGATATAAACTTTATCACTCAAAAAATAAAATCAAAACAGATTTATGCACTCTCTTATGATAATTTTGATTATGAAAATAGTCAATTTATTGATAACTCTACATGTATTACAATAAGTAGAGATTTTTTAAATGAAGATGAGAGAAACAGTTCAAAAGCAAATCCTTACCAAATTAGCTCTTATACTACTCTATCTATAAGTGATGAAAATCTCTGTTTTGATAATTTAGGAAGAGTCTATAAATTAAATAATTTACTAAAATTGCCGATAGAGTTAAATATAACCTATAAGAATAAAACAAAAACAGTAAATATCATGCCACTAAGTGGCAGTGTTGTAGTAAAGAAGTAAGAGATGCCAAAAATTATCAACTATATCAATTTGCAAAATAGCCAAACTTTCTCTTTTGATAAATTAGTTAATGATAAGGCAAGTTTTAAAAATAGAAAAACTCCAGTAGGGGCAAGGTTTCTTTATGGCGATATAATTTCACATAGTTTTAAAATAGCAGATAACCTCTCAAAACAAGAATTACTTGTCAAGATAGAGCTTAAAATGTATGAAGATATAGGATTGGATCCGACAAAAACATACCAAATTTCCTATATTCAAAAAGAGGTAGCGTTAAATAGTGAAATTCTTTTGGAAGCTTTTGCAGTTGATAAAGATGCAGTTAGCAACAAGTACCAAAATTATGTTAAAAAGAGTAAATATATAGATTTTATCGCTATTCCTTTTTTAGTATTTCAAACGCTATACACAAACAAAACTTTAGAACCTAAAAATGACATATTTATCTATATCTCATATGATGAAGCGTTTACCACCTCCTATAAAGACGGTAACTATATATCTTCTAAAAGAATTAAAACTATTGATGATATGGTACACGATCTTGGTAGCAGAAATATCACTATCAGTAGTGAAGAGCTTTATGAAATTATCACGACAAAAGGACTTAAAAAAAGTAGTTATGAACTTTTACAATATGAGCTATATGAGTATCTAGTAGAGACATTTGAAACTCTATTTTCAAAGATAAAAAACTTAAGTCTACACAACAGAAATGTTTATAGTTTTACCCAGATTGATAGAGTCTTTTTTACTTGTAATCAAAAAAATGTGCCACATCTGCAAGAGCAGGTACAAAGTTATGTAGAAAATGCAGAATTTAAAACGCTAAATTTTTTACAAACAAAAACAGTTAATGTATTGGATGCAATTAGTTCATCATATATCAAAGATAAGTTATCACAAAATGATCATGATCATAATGTTACCCTCTTTAAGCCAAAAGCACCTTTTTATAAAAGCGAAGTTGGAAAGTTTACTTTTGCAACAGTCGCTTCGGCGCTTATTTTATCAATTTATCCTATATATTTACAGCTTGAAATATCTTCAAAAAAACAGGAAAATGAGATACTTATAGATAAAGAATTACAGATTAGTAAAACCTCAAAAAAGTTTCAACTTAAATTAAAAAAGATTAAAACCCAAATTTCCCAGTATAATCAAAAAAAAGAGATAGATCAAAAAAAACTACAGAACCTTCAATCTATTGCGAATTCTCTTCTTTTGCTTAAATCAAAAGATACAAAATATACAGATATGATTTTAAAGATCAATAAAATTCTAGGTAGATACCATCTCAGTATCGATAAAATTACCCAAACTGATACTCATGCACTGAATTTAGAGTTATCATCAAAAAAAGATAAACGAGATACAATAGCTCTTTTTATGAAAGATCTTTTAAACAATGGTTTTAGCTCTGCTATATCTTCAGAAATAACTCTAAAAGATGATGATATTTATAAAAGTATCGTTACGGTAAAGAGGTAAATTAGATGACAACAGTAGAAAAATTTGAAAATTATCTAAAAAAGGTGAAACCAGCACAAAAAATTTTAATATTTTTAATGCCTTTGATTTTTTTTGGTGGAATTTTTTTTATGATGATTTTACCTATGCAAGAAGAAGATATAGAGATGCTCAATGCCCAAAATAGCAAACTTTATGCCAACATAAAAAGAAAATCATCAAAAACAGTGAAAAAAAAGATACAAAAATCCAAAAAAGAACTTTTAGATCTTAAAGAGAAGGTTCAAAAAGATCATGATTCACTCAGCTTTTTATATGCTAAACTTACTAATCTGGAAATTTTAGAGTTTAGCCAAGCGCAGTGGGCTGCAACGCTTGATGATATTTTGAAAAAATCTTTGAGTTTAAATATCAAAATTAAATATATCAAAAATAGTGACTCAGAAACTAAAAAAGTACAAGAGAAAATTGTACCTAAAAAGTATGTTGAAATTAGAGGAAGTGCAAAATTTAGCGATGCATTAGAGTATCTGAATTTTATAGAAAATAGACAATTTTTAGTAGATATCAAAAATATTCAGATGAATAGAAGTGAAAATTTGCAAGATATTGACTTTGTTATCAATTTTACCATTTATGGAGTAAATATATGAAAATTTTTATACTTTTTAGTTTAACTCTCTCTTTTCTTTTTTGTGATGCTAAACTTATTGCAAATATTGATAAAACTTTTCAAGAGGTTATAAATCAAAGCAGAGCCAAAAAAGTCAATGATATTAAGGTTGATTATGATCCATTTAATATAAAAACATCAAAACCAACAACCAAAAATGTAGCGAAACTCAACAACCAAAAACAATCAAAACCTAAAAATAGTTCAAAAAAACCAGTTTTAAGTATGATTTTGAATAAAAAAGCTTTTATAAATGGTAAATGGTATAAAGAAGGTGGAAAATTTGCCGATTATGCGATAAGAGAAATAAATCAAGATATTGTAATTTTGGAAAAAAATAGTAAATATTCCACATTAAAACTTCCATTGACAGATACCGTCTTGATAATACATCAGGAGATAGAGTGAAGATATTTGTAGCTATTGTTGTTCTATTTATGAGTATCAGTTTACACGCAACATGTCAAAGTAAATTTTTCTCATTTAAAGTCAATAGCACAAAAAGCGCTCCAGGGACAATCTTAAATGTCTTAGAGAGTCTCTCAAGTGAGTGTAAAATGAGTATTATATTTAAAGATGATACAGCGAGAGAGATGACAGAAAAAAAGATCAGTTATCTTAGTGTTAATGATTTTACACTTGAAGAGATTTTAGATCTGCTTTTGAGTGAAAACAATCTTTTTTATACATTAAGCGATAGAAATGTCTTAAAGATATCATATTTACAGACTAAAACATTTTTTATAGATTATGTAAGCTTCACTGATCGAAGTAGTACTTCAAACAGAACTATTCAAACAGGTTCAAATGATGGTGGTGATGGTTCAACCTCTTTAAACTCTACTAGCTCATTTAGACTCTGGGATGAGATAGAAAATGAGATGAAAACTATTTTAAACAGAGATGGAGACACTTATAGCTCTGAAAATACAATCATAAATCAAGATGCAGGTTTAGTCACTGTAACTGGAACCAAAAGACAAATTGATCGTATGCAAAAGTATATTGATATTCTTATGGATAGATTGCATAAGCAGATTTTAATAGATGCGAAGGTTATCGAAGTCACATATGCGCAGGATCAGACAATAGGTATTGATTGGAGTAAATTTGAAGCTACTTTAAATGGTACAGCAGATGGATCAAAGGGGACAGGGATTATAAACACTCTTAGTGATCCGACATATCTCTCAAAATACAATTTTACAATTGCAGGTCTTATAGATTTTTTAAAAACTCAAGGAGATGTAGATATCGTCTCAAATCCAAAAATACTCACACTAAATAACCAACCTGCTATCATAAATGTTGGTGAAGAGAAAAATTATAAATATACAACAGGTGTTACAACAACAGCAACAACAGCAGGCACAGTACAAGTACCACAGTTTGAAGTTGGTTCAACTTTTGTAGGAGTTACGCTCTCAATTGTACCTGAAGTCACTAAAGATGATTTCATTATTTTAAAAATAAATCCATCAATTAGTGAAATATCAAAACAACATGTAGATGAAAACGGTGTTCCAAACTTAGCTCCTGATATAAAAATCAAACAACTCTCTTCAGTAGTAAAAGTAAAAAATAATAAAAAAATATTACTAGGAGGACTAATTCAGAGAAAAAGTCAAGAAAACATTACAAAAATCCCAGGTTTGAGTGCTATACCTATTTTGGGAAATGTTTTTAGGAGTAAAAAAACAGTTAATACTAAGAGTGAATTGATTATAGTTATAACGCCAAAACTTATTCGAGGTGATGAGAATGAACCTACCTTGGAGGATTTGGACTAAATAAGTAATGTTCCTATTACTTAACCTTAAAGAGGAAACATGAATCAATACGCTAGAGCAAAAGATCTATTTAACGATGATTTTGATTTAAGTGGGTATTTTGACTCTTTGACCTTCGAGTATGCAAAAAAGAGTTTAGTCGATGCTATCACTGCACATGACACACCTTTAGTGTTTGTTTTGGGTAGTCCAGGAAGTGGAAAAAGTTTTTTGTTAAATTATATCACCCAAAAAGTTAAAGATGTCAGGGTAGCGAAGTATTTTACCCATCCATACTTTGATGATAAAGAGTTTTTGGAGATTCTCTTATCTCTTGCAGGTAAAAACATCGGACGAAACGAATTTACAACCGAAGCGTTAATTTCACAACTGAGAAGAAGCTTTAGCAATCTTGAATATACGATTTTTATCGATGAAGCACAACTTTTAACAGAAGAGCAAATAGAGCTTATTAGAATTTTAAGTGACCAGAAAATCTTTCAATTTGTTTTAGCTATGCATGAAAAAGAGGGAAGATATATCTTACAAAAGGATCATTTTAAATCTCGCACAAATAGGGTAGTAAAAATCGAACAACTCCAAGATCATGAAGTAACCAGATATATAGAACACCGCCTAATCTCAAACAATCTATCAGAACTAGCATCTGAGTTTAAAAAAAGACACATCCAATACATAAGTCAATATGCAAAAAGGAACTTTCGAACAACCAAAAAATTAGTCCGAACTCTTTTTGAAATTATGAATATCGCGCACAAAGAAAATCTCTCTAGCAAATATACAAAAGTGAGTGAAAGAACATTAACTATGGCAGCTATAGATACAGGACTTTTAGATGTTAAATAATAATTTTAATGAACTTGTCAAAAAATATGAAAAATATAGAGGTAAAAGAAGAGATAAAATGCTTCTTAGTACATTGCTTGTTTTAGCGATATTAGCTGGTGGTTATTATTTGGTAACAAATAGCGGTTTTATCACACAAAGTTTCAAAAAAACTACACCAGAGTCACAAAAGAGTGGAACTATTGTAGATACTCAAATAGCTGATGAAACAACAGAAGATAACCCGGTACAAGAGATTAAAACACACAAAGAAGAGAAAGCTGAAAAACCACTCCAAAGAGTTAAGGTAGATACACCAAAAACTGAAGAGTTGCCAAATAAAGTCTATGATCGTACCACTAAAAAAATAGAAAATACAAATCCATTTCAACTAAAAGTCAAGGAGAGAAAAAACCTATATAAACTCTTAACAGATGATAAAAAACAAAATAGTTATCAATCTGCTATAAGTGTGGCTCAGTTTTATTTTGAAGAAAAAAATTATGATCAGACAATTATCTGGTCTGTAAAAGCAAGTAAAAAAGATCCTAGAGAGAGTCTTCCGTGGATTTTATATGCAAAATCAAAAGCTACACAGGGTAAAACAAAAGTTGCAAAAAAAGCACTCGCTATCTATTTAAAACATACCGACTCAAAAAAGGTACAAGATTTGCTAGATACTTTGAAATAGGATCATTTTAAACTAAATGATCCTCAAATTTTGAGGTAATTTAGATATGCGAAAAACGGTACGAATTGGTGATATCCTTATAGAAGAGGGAAAAATCACCCAAGAACAACTCATGCATGCTCTCAGCGTTCAAAAGGGGAGTAACTTTTCAAAAAAACTTGGTGAAATTTTTGTCGATGAAGGGCTTATCAGTGAAAAAGAGTTTGCTCAGGTTTTAGCTAGTCAACTTGATTTTGAGTTTATTGATCTTTATGGTACCAATATTAATTTTAACACCTTAAAAAACTTTTCACTAAATATGCTTAAAAGCGCAGATGCTCTTGTGATAAAAGAGGATGAAGATTTTATCCATATAGCAATCTCTGATCCTTTGAATTATGATCATATGGAGTTGTTGGAGCGAAATATAGTCATAAAACCTATAAGATACTATATCTCTTTAAAATCAGATATCAAACATGTATATGAGAGATTTGAGATCATAGAGACTACACAATCATTGATGCAAAAAGTAAAAAATGAGATAAATTCTAAAGAGTTTAAATTAGACAATGAACAGAGTTCTATCATGCAGCTTATTGAGCAGATTATCAAAAGTGCTGTAAGAAATGGTGCTAGTGATATTCATATAGAGCCAAACAACAAAGATGTCTCTGTTAGAAATAGAGTTGATGGAGTTTTAAGAGAAGTTTTTATCTTGGATATCGATATATACAATGCACTAGCTTCTCGTATCAAAATTTTGGGAAATCTTGATATTTCTGAAAAAAGAAGATCACAAGATGGAAGATTTTCACTAGAAGTTAATGGCAATATATATGATTTTAGGCTCTCAACAGCACCTACACTTCACGGAGAGTCAATTGTACTTCGAATTTTGGATCAGCAAAAGGTTCTTTTAAAACTTGATAAATTAGGCATGAGTGAGACAAACTTAAAAAAATTTCAAGCACTACTTGATACTCCATATGGTGTTGTTTTTGTAACAGGACCCACAGGAAGTGGTAAAACAACCACACTTTATGCTGCACTAAACGAGATAAAAAGTATCGAAAATAAGATAATCACTATCGAAGACCCTATTGAGTATCAACTGCCACTTGTGCAACAAATACAAACAAATGAGAAGATAAATTATACATTTAACCATGTTTTAAAATCAGTCCTGAGACAAGATCCAGATATAATCATGGTAGGTGAGATAAGAGACGATGAAACTCTAAATACAGCAGTTGGTGCCTCTTTAACGGGTCACTTGGTATTTTCAACTCTACACACCAATGATGCGCCGAGTGCTATTACAAGATTGGTTCAAATGGGATTACAATCATATCTTATTGCTGATTCTCTTATTGGGATTGTAACTCAAAGATTGGTTAGAGAAATTTGTCAAAGTTGCAAAGAGTCACATAAACCTCAAAATACTCTTATTGAAAAAGTTAAAAAATATCTACCTGAGTCTTATATGTTTTATCACGGTAAAGGGTGTACAAAATGTAGTTTTAGTGGTTATCGTGGAAGAGTTATGATTTGTGAGATATTGCAGATAAACGATACGATATCTAGTCAAATCTCTGAAGAGAAAAACAGACATGAGATCTATAAAGAGGCGCTTAAAGGTGGATATGAACCTATGCTCATAGATGGTCTTAAAAAAGCACTACAATCAACAACATCTTTAGAAGAGGTGCTTAGAGTTGTTAAAATATGAAATATTTTGAAATAGTCTACATGATAGGAGGAGAGAAAAGCTCAACTATCATCCAATCCCTACACAAGATAGACGCTCTAAAGCAGTTTCAAAATCGCACTTTGGGCATAATGGTCTCAGTGGATGAGGTAAACGAACCTCTAATGATGCGTTTAGAAAATTTTACAAAATCAATCAAAAACAGATCGCTAAAAAAACGAGTCAAACCAGAGCCTTATATCGCTTCTCTTCGACAATTAGGTGTCATGCTTGATGCTGGAATTCCTATAAATCAATGTTTTTTGGAAGTTGTAAATACAACCGACAACAAACAGATAAGAGAAATTTTTAGACAAATCGCTCTAAAAGTAGAATCAGGAAGTAGCATATCTCAGACATTTGCTGATTTCTCGTTTGAGCTTGGAAGTCTCTCTTATTCTCTTATCTCCCTTGGAGAGCAGACAGGTGCTTTGGCAGAAGCGGTGATAAAACTCTCAAATATATTGGATGAGATAGAACAAAATAGGAAAAAATTAAAAAAAGCTCTTCGTTACCCTTTTATTGTCATGCTTGCTATGGTTGGTGCTTTTATCACTGTTATAAAGATGATTGTTCCACAGTTTAAAGAGATGTTTGAAGAGTACAACAGCGATCTTCCCCTGCCTACTCAAATACTTTTAGGTATTGAGGATTTTATAAAAGAGAGTGGTTTGCTTATCTTAATCTCAATTATAGGCATTATCATAACTCATATTATACTCTATCGCCAAAAAGGTAGATACAAATATCTAATGGATAAATATATCTTAAAAATCTATTTAGTAGGGAAAATTACCCGCTTATCTATGACAGGAAGATTTATGTATGTTTTTAACTCTCTTACAAACTCAGGAGTACCAATCATAAAAGCTCTCACTATTTCAGAAAATATAGTAGAAAATAGTTATCTTAAGGAGCGATTTGAACAGATAGAAGACTCTATCGAAGAGGGTAAGACACTAACCCAAGGATTTACAGAGAGTGAACAATTTGAAAATATGATCATACAGATGATCAAAGCCGGAGAGACAAGCGGATCTCTTAACAAAATGCTTGAAAAAGTACATATCTACTACTCTGCCAAGTATAATGACCTAATCGACAATATCTCAACCTATATTGAACCAATCATGATAGCAGCTCTTGCTGGTTTTTTAACTCTATTTGCTCTTGGTATCTTTTTACCTATGTGGTCTATGGCTGAAGTAATTGGACAATAATATATTTATGTACATGTTATACTAAATGCCATACCAAGGTCAGAGCTAGAAAAATCAACAGAGTTGGTAGTATTAACATCAATGAGCATAAAATCACCACTTATAATTTGTCTCTTCTTGCTTAAGGAGCTTTCAACATAACATTTATTTGTAGAGTTTGTATCTACCATATAAAGCCAAAAGTCATTTTTATCAGGTTTTCCCTCTATGTCTCTTGAGTTATTTGTTGAACTAAATTTAACTCCAACAGTAGGATCAGAAGCTTTAGCTGTATAAATTCTGTAGATATTTGTACTATTATTTTCAAACTGCTTTTTAAAACCACTTTTGCCAGAAGTTTTTATCAATGCTCCTATATCGTCACCGTTTCGTGATAGATTATAAGGATAACCACTAGATGCTAAATCTGTCTCTATATCATCATCTACACCATCATTGTTCCAATCAAAATCATCATCATTTACACTCCAAGTCCCATGAATTGACTCTAACGCTGCCGTAATAGCTGCTACGCTTGAGAGTTCTGTGGATCTTTTTGCTTGATCTTTGATATTGGTAAATTTTGGTATAGCTACAGAAGATAGTATACCGATAATCACAATTACAAATATAAGCTCAACCATAGTAAAAGCATTTCGCTTCATAAAGTTTCCTTGGATAGTATTTATATACTATTATATCGACAAGGTAAACTAAATATATACTTATACTGAAAAAATAGATTAATTTTTTTTGTTTATGTAAAAAATTGTTACATTATATACACAATTAAGTATGACACTCCAAAGGTGTTCTCTCTGGCTGGTTTAAAAACTTGTATCCATTGTATATTGTAAATATCCCATAAAGAATTACAGCAATAGAAGCTAGTTTTATCATCGTATTTCTAAAGCTTGTTTGCTTAAATACTCCTACAAAAAATCCCAATGAAAACAGAGCAGGGATAGTGCTAAGTCCAAATATCCCCATGACAATTGCACCCCAAAGCGGACTAGTTGTGCTGGCTGCTATGATGGCAAATGAGTAGACCAGTCCACATGGCAAAAGTCCATTTAACATGCCTAATAGGAAAAAACTATAAAACGATTGTTTGCCCAAAAGAGTTTTAAAAGCATTTTGATACCAACTATTTTTTGAGATAGAGTGCTCGATAAGGGTTAAAAACTTTATCTTTCCCGTTAGTGACAATCCAGCCAATATCATAGCAACTCCGGCTACGATGAGTAGTGTACCGTTTGCAGTGTTATTGATAGTAGTAACACCCCCGATAAAACCAAACACTCCACCCAAAATCATGTAGGTAAATATACGCCCAAAAGAGTAGGTAAGATGAGCTATTGACTGTTTTGCTTTGCTCCATTTGTCATCTACTTTTGTACTAGTGTATGCGATGACAATTCCTCCACACATGCCGATACAGTGTCCAAAAGAGCCTAAAAAAGCGATAGCAATGATACTTAGTAAATTTACTGCTTCCATATCACAGACCCAATACCTGTTTTTTGACTCTTGGGTCGGTTAGGTTTTCGCCTCGGAGCATTTTTAGACGCATTTTATCAAAATCCATCGCATCTTTTTCCTTTTTTTCTCTTGCACCAAATCCATATTTCATAGGAGTAGAAGCACCTAAAACATACCAAGCTTTTCTTGCATCTATCCACCCTCCACTATCTTCAGCATGTGTCCATATAGTAGCTTTTTCTTTGAACTCTTTATCTTCTAGCCATTTTATGAGACACCCTATATCATCAAAAAACCAAGTAGTTCCACTAGGGGATATGACTTGGGCAGCGTAGTTTTCACTTTTTATAGTCATAGCACATTGAGTATCTTGAAAGTGATTTGGAATAATTTTTATAGGGAGCTTTTTTGTGTTATTTTCTTTTACTGTAACCATCTGTTTTTTATTAGAGAGCGCTACTATCACTATTATAATAATTGAAGCGATAATCAAAGTTGTTAGAATTGGTACTAATTTTTTCATAAAAAAACTCCGTTTTTGATGTAATACACCAAAGGATATAGTGTACATAGTATGACAAAAATTGTGTTAAAAAGCCGTGAATATCGGTATAAACTCTCTACCTCCGTGTGGATTAGAAGTTTTAACACCAAGTTTGAAACTCCAAAAAACACTCCCAAAAAAAGTGTACCCCATAAAAGATAACCGATATAAAAATACTCTTTTTGTAACATACAAAATGGGCACTTATGTGCTGGAAGTTCATAGATATAGATACCAAAAAAATGAACAACTGATTGATAAGCAATATACAAAAAAACTAAATTAGAGATAGACAATAGTAGCGAATTTTTTCCAAAGCTCAAAATAGTATTTAAAATATAAAGAAGATAAAAAAGTACCAAAAGTGTCGTTATACTCAACCCAAAAGAAAGTCTATTGTCTCCTGCTGATCCAAAGACAACAGAGCAACATTGTGCTAAATTTTCTATCCCTATAGTAGAAAAGTAAACAATATCTAAAGTAAATTCAACACCTATAAGTACAAATATCAAGGTAAAAAACCAAAACTTAACTTTTAAATATGGATAATCTTTAGCTTGGAAATCTTTTTGGTTGATGATAAGCCAGATACCGATGAAAAAAAGTATGATAATTTTTAAAAACAGAAGCACATTTCCAAAATCACCAGCACCTAGCACACCAGTTGCGCACATAGCACCAGGTACTAAAACAGAAAGAGAATCAATCGTATAAGCAAAATAAGGCATAAGTAAAATTTTAAATATAAGCGAAAACAAGATGATCAAAACAATCAGATAAGCTCTTTTTTCTAATGTATACTGCTTGGTCGAGGTAGCGTTAAAATCCCAATCTTTTAAGATACTAATAGCTCCTATAAGTGCGATAGAGTTTAATATCAAAAGCACTCCTTCGCTAAATATATAGATAAAAACGCTATTAGATAAAAATATCTGCACCTATATAATCTCACCATCTTTTATATTTATAACTCTGTCTTCAAAATTAACTTCATCAAAAATAGGATCATGAGTTGCTATGACGATCGTGATACCTAGTTTTTTAAGTGTTTTTAAAACCTCTATAAAGTTTAAAGAGTTTGCCAAGTCTAAATTTGCTGTCGGCTCATCACATAAAATTATCTTTGGGTCATTGACCAAAGCTCTTGCTATGGCACATCTTTGTTTTTCACCACCTGAGAGGTTATTAACGCATTGATGAGCTTTGTGTGTTATATTTGCTAAATTCATAGCTTTTTGAACTTTTTCCCTGATTTGTGATGGTGCAAAACCTAGTGGAATAAGAGGCAAAGAAATGTTTTCACTTACACTTAGTATCTCAAAAAGATTAAAAGGTTGGAAGATAAAACCGATATTTTGCACTCTAAACTTTGATGCATGATGCTCAGGTAGTTTTGCGATACGCTCACCATCTATGATAATCTCTCCACTTGTGGGCTTGATAAGAGCAGATATAAGTGATAGAAGCGTAGATTTACCACTACCACTTACCCCTTTTAAGATGACAAGCTCTCTCTCTTTTATAGAGAGATTTATATTTTTTAAAGCACAAAACTCTCTGTTTGAGTTTGGATTAAAAGTCATATAGAGTGATTTTATCTCTATCATTTCATCGCCTCTATCGGGTCAATGATAGATATCTTCCATACAGGTATGAGAACTGAAGCTATAAAAGGGGTTATGAAAAATAAAAAGAGTGAAAAAAGAAATCCAAAATCAATAACAGGGATAAAAGTTGTACTATTTTGCAAGTTATTAAAGCCTAAAAATATATCTCTTAACAGTGGTGCATTAAAAATATAGACATACATGTATGCAATGATAGCACCTATGATAAAAGCTGTGACACCAATCACTAAAGTCTCTAAAACTTTTAGTTTAATTAGATCTTTTATGCTCCAGCCCAAAGCCCTAAGTATGCCTATCTCTTTTTTATCTACTGAGTTTACCATAGAGTATCGCTGATAGAGAATCATCATAAATGTCAAAAGTGTGATAACAAAAAGAAGCAAAAACAGTCCACCTTTATAATTAAATAGTTTTTCATACGAGTTTTGTATATCATCTTTTGAAATGACTCTAGTATCATAATGTTTTAATAATAGCTTGAACTTGACATTATCTCGTTCTGCATCATTTGGTACATTTAAGATGATGTCGGTTGCTTTATCGTCATCGATACCTAAAATATCTCTTGCTAAGTCTATGTTTACCATTATTATATCATTGCCTATTAAACTAGTGTCTTTTGGTAATGTTTCGTATATATGAACTTTTTTAACACCCTTTTGTGGTGTTTTGAAAAGAAAGTTTTTTGTATAGTGATTTTTCGCCATAAAGTTTTTGACACCTTCGCCAACGACCATGTTGTCTTTTTCAAGAAATTTTTTGATATCAAAGTCGCTAAATAGTTTTTTAAACTCCTCATCTAAAAAAGGATCAAAAAAATCAACTCCCACAACCGTAAAATACTCACTTTGAGCTCTCATAAAATATCTGCCAAATACCCTAGCTTGTACATCACTAACACCTTTGATAGAGCTATATAAATCAATAACATCAGTATCGATGTCAACACTCCTTCCGCCTCTAATCTTTTGCACAACAAAGTCTGGTTGTGCATCAAGAGTAGTTAAGACTTCATATCTAATCGAAGAGCTTATAAAAAGTACCGAACACAAAAGAGCAATCATAAATACAGAGATAAAAAAAACTACACTATGTTTTGTTCTATGTTTATAGATGAGTAAAAACAAAAAGTTAAAAAAAGTACTATTATTCATATACAAAACCCATAAAATCGATAGGCTTCATCTTTGGATATAATCGTAACTCTTCATCATATACTCTAAACCTTGGCTCTAAATAAGAAGTTGATAACGAAAGAGAGGGAAGATGTGTAAAAGTTGCTACAGTTTGGGTACTCTTTTTATTATGCACAAAGGCATGCCACAAAATGAAGGTTATAATCATAAAAAGAGCTAGAAAAAAAGAGAAAAAAACCTTAGTAAGAGTTGTGATGATATCTCCTGTATCAGTCTAAATCATAGACTAGTTTTTCATCTATATCACTAAATTTTACTATTTTTTTCCCATGATGTTCATATGAAAAACTTTTGGCATCTTTTTGGGTTTTAAAAGCGATAAATTCATCTCCCATAGGACCATAGACAGTGGAGCCTGTAACATACCAAGCTGTTTTGGCATCTATAGGTTCTAGTGTATAGTAATCATTTACGATAATCTGTGCAATATCTATCTTTTTGTGTTTATCAAGATAGTACTTTAGCATATCTTTAACACCATCAAAATAGTAAGTTTTATCTTCTATTTGTAATGATGTTATCCATTTTGGAAATTTTACTACAAACATACCACAAACTGGACACTTTGCATCTTTAGGAGGATTGACTTTTTGTAAAATTTTAGTCTTAGGCTCTCTTTTGGTTAAGTATATTACCACTGCATATAATTTTTTATTATCTATGTTGGAGCAATAATTTTTATCTTTTATCTGAAGTTTTAGCTCATTTGGTGTGTTGTATCTGATAGTTTCAATGGCTTTTTTATCACACATGATATCATATAGTTTTTCGCCTCTTTTGAGTAGTTTTGTCTCATCAGCCAAGGCTATGGTAAAGATAAAAGAGAACAAAAACAGAGTTTTTATAAACATTAAAATCCTTGATAAAATTAAGATACAAGATTATACAGATGCTTTATTAAGTGTTTGTTAAAGGGCTTCTATTTTTAGTCGATATTGGCTATAGGAGATTTATTATGGATTTTAAATTAGTACAAGAGTATACAAAAGACCTAAGTATACTTTATGTTGAAGACAATGATGCAATTAGAGCAAGTACGACTTCCGTTTTTGAAAATTTTTTCAAAAACGTTGATGTTGAGACTAATGGACTTAGCGCTTTAGAGAAGTATGTAAACTACTATAGCTCACATGGTGTTGATTATGATTTGGTAATCACTGATATAAATATGCCGGTTCTTAACGGTATTGACATGGCTAAAAAAATTCTTGAACAAACCCCAACTCAACCCATAATTTTTGTAACCGCCCACGATGAAAGTTCCTATATGCTTGAAGCTATCAGAATGGGCGCATCAAGCTTTTTAATTAAGCCTCTGAAAATTGATGATCTCGCTTCTGTTTTACATAAAGTATCTCAAGCAATTTGTGATAGGCAACAAGTACAACAACACTACACTCAAATAGAAGAGTTTAGTGCAAAACTGCAAGAACGGAACAGTGAGCTTGAAAAATCCCTGAGAGTTTTGAATACAATGGTTTATAAAGATCATCATACAAACATAGATAAAACTGACAAAAAAAAATCAACCCCTAAAGAGAGTGAATTATATAGAGCACAAGAGCAAATTGCTTTTCTTGTAAAAGATGATCTACCTGAATTAAAAGAGTTACATTTAGAGATTGATTCACTGCTAATTGCGATTATTGTTAATGATGTTGATGAAAATATTATATATGAAAACTTACCAAAGATGACAATACTCTTTTCTAACTATGCAGCTATCTTGCAACTATACTCTTTTTACAATGAGCTCAGTAAAGCAATGTTAGAATTTACAAAAATCATTCAAACAGTTGATCTCCCAGAGGAAAAAGAGAGTAGATTAAATATATTTTTATTTCTTGAGAGTTTCATACATGTACTCGGTAAATGGCAAAATGATCTACATCTTCTTGAATATGACAAATTAAACTATTTAGATGCATCAATAATCAGTGATATGAGTACAATTTCGATTATGTGGAAACAAGAAGAAGTATCAATCGAGTCAAGTGAATTAGAGTTTTTTTAGGATAAGTATAAATATGAAAAATAAATCATTTATACAAACATTAAAAACTACAGAGTATCATCCAGAACTTGTCAAAATGTTTCTGGATACCGTCTCAAAGGGAATCATATCTGCGAATATTATGATTCCACTCTTTTATGCTACTATCTTTATAAAGTTTGTTCCTGTATATATCTTAGCCATATGGTTATCTGCTCATGCTATAACCATCTACTTTAGACTAAAGATTAAAACTTCAATATTAAAATTCCAAGATAATAATAATCCAAAAATTAAAAAATATGTTCAATTAAATATTTATGTCATTGCACTAAGCGGTCTGCTCTGGGGAGTAGCAAGTATCATCTCAGTCATATATGCACCTGAATTTTACATGTTTTTAACTATGGGGCTTATTATGGGTTTAAGTGCAGGTGCTGCATTTACACTTACGCCTATATTACATGCTTTTTTGAGTTTTGTATTTTCATCTATTGTACCTTTTATTTGTGCACTATTTATTTTTAATTCCAATGAATATTTTATAATAATTCTAATGCTACTTTTCTTTATGACTTTTGTTGTCCTTAATGGATATGGTTTTTATAAAAAACTTTTACAAAATATCGAACTTAAACACAAGTTTATCAAACTTAATAATAATTTAGAGAAAGAGGTTGCCAATCGAACGGTACAGTTATGTGAATTAAATAATTCTCTTGAAAAAAGAATCAGGCAAGAGGCAAAAGCCAACAGAGATAAAGATAGTCAACTTCTTCAACAATCTCGTTTAGCTCAAATGGGTGAAATGATTAGCATGATTGCACACCAATGGAGACAACCACTGTCTGCTATCTCATCAACAAGTATTAACATGAAAATGAAATTTTTCTTTGATGAGTTTAATTTAAATGATAAAGAGCAACAACAACTGTGTAAAAAATACTTTGAGCAACAACTAGATAATATAGAAAGCTATGTCCAAAACCTTACAACTACAATCGATGACTTTAGAAATTTTTACAAACCAAACAGAGGTACAAAAAGGGTCAATGTAAATGAACCTATTCAAAAGGCACTTAGTATCATCAAAGACTCTATCAATTCATCAGGCGTTAAAGTGATCGAAACTTTTAAAGCAAATATAGAATTAGATCTATTTGAAAGTGAATTGATGCAAGTGTTTTTAAATATTTTGAAAAATGCGCAAGATAATTTTAAAGAAAAAGATATTGAAAACCCCTATATAAAAATTATCACTGCAAATGCAAATGGTGGTGTTAGGATAGTTTTTAGAGATAATGGTGGTGGAATTGATAAAAATATACTTGTAAAGATATTTGATCCTTATTTCTCAACAAAAGATGAAAAAAATGGTACAGGATTGGGGCTATATATGAGTAAAATAATCGTAGAAGAGCATCATAACGGTAAACTTTATGTAGAAAATATTGATGATGGTGTACAATTTGTTGTAGAGTTTAGAGATAAGATATAATTTTGTAAGAAATCTATCTTATAATATTTGGCACAATAATTGCTAAAACTAAAATATATTAATTTTTTAGGAGCTATTATGTTAAGTACTTTATCTTTTGAATATCAAAATCCAAAAATTACCTCTTCATTGAAACAGACAACAAAATTTATGCGTATAGATGAGATCGATCAAGAGCTAAATACCATTTTTCAAATCCCACAAACACTATCAAGGACAAAACAGAGAGAGCTTTATCACATAATGTCAAAAATGGATAAAATCCATATAAAAAACTTTGCTGATGAAGTAGAAGATATCTACAACCAAATTGACTCAATTTATACTAATGATGAGATAACACCAACTCAAAAACAGACTCTTTCAACCTTAGAAAAACAGTTAAATCGTCTATTTAAATATGATTTAAACAACCCTATTACAATAGAAGATGAAGAGAAGTTAGATCAACTAAATAGAGAAATTGATGCTCTATATGAGGTAAAAGAGCCAACGATACAAGAACTTACAAGAGCGGGAGTTTTGTTTTGTGAGAAGAAGATGCTATCCGCATCTTCTTAAAATTAATATTCACCCTATAAAGAGTCTATTATAGCTACATTAGCTGTTGAAGTTCCATTCACATCACATGATACTGCTATTTCACCAGCGGCGTCGGCAGCAGCAACTGTATCTACAAATGTATTTGCTGTCGTTAAAGCAGTCGTTAAATCTATCAATTTTATCTCTCCACTAACTAATTTTACATTAGTTGATGATGCACCATATGTAACATTTGCATCATATGCTGAAGCATTAAAGACCCAAACATCATTTTTATCAGGTTTACCATTTGTATCAGATGTTCCTTGTCTAACTCCTGAAGAAGCATTTGAAGCTTTTCCTTTGATAAAATAGATATCATCATAAATACCATCACCACCTGGTGTACCTGCATCTGCATAAGCAATAATTCTTAATCCGTCACCTTTTTTTATAATTTTACTAAGTACTTTATCATTACTATTTGCAGCAGCATATGTAGTTGCTAAGTTAGTATTCCAAGAAGTATCATGCCAATCTACATTTACATTATCATTATCTTCTAGTTGAAACTCCATTGCTGCTACAATAGCTCCATCCAATCCAGTTAAACTTGAATACTCAGCATTTACCTTAGCTCTATCTTTAATATCTCCAAATTTTGGAACGGCAGCGACTGCTAATATACCTATGATTATGATCACAAAAATTAACTCTACCATTGTAAAACCACTTCTTCTCATCGAAAAATCCTTTAAAATTTAATTTCCTACAAACTATATCGACCCTTGAAAAGATTTCTTTACTTTTTGATATAATGACAAAAAAGGATCTCTATGGCAATTTCTATTTATGAAGCTCTAGCACTTATAGAAAAAAACCTACCTACTATTTCAAGTGAAACTATTCCCATAGAAAATGCTATCTCCCGTATAGCTTCAAAAACCGTTAAGGCAACTTTAGCTCTACCAATATTTAACAATTCTGCTATGGATGGTTATGGACTTTGTGGATCATCAGATAGTTATAAAATAATCGGCAAAATTCTTGCAGGAGATGCTCATACCTATAATTTAAAAAACACAGAGTGTATAAAAATTCTAACAGGTGCAAGAGTACCCAAAAGTGTTGATACTATCATTCCACAAGAGAATACAAAAGAGAGTGAATCTTTTATAAATATACAAAAACCAGTCAAATTTGGAGCAAATATCCGATATCGTGGTGAAGATATAAAAGAAAACGATATTGTTGTTTTAAAAGGTGATACAATAGATTCATCACATATCGGATTGTTAGCTAGTCAAGGCATAACCCATATAGAAATATATCGTAAAATTCGTGTAGCTATTTTTGCTAGTGGAAGCGAGCTAAAACTCCACCACGAGCCGTTAGAAGGTTCACAAATTTATAATTCAAACACACCTTATTTACTCTCAAGATCTGAGGAACTTGGATGTCAAACACGATTTGTAGGTAAGAGCAAAGATGATATAGAATCACTAAAAGAACTCATAAAGACATCATTAGATTGTGATATCATTATCACTAGCGGTGGTGTTAGTGTGGGAGAAGCTGACTATACAAAAGAGGCATTTAAAGATCTATCTATGGAAACTTTTTTTGATAAAATTCAGATAAAACCAGGCAAACCAACTACTTTTGGAAAAATTAATGATAAAATCATATTAAATCTTCCTGGCAATCCTTTGGCAAGTGCACTGAATTTTGAGATATTTGGTAAATTTATGATAGCAAAATTAAGTGGCAAAAAAAACCATCACTTAAATACAATTAAAACAACAATAAGCACAAATATACCCTCACCTCGTCCAGTGGCAAATGTTATACCAGGTTTTTATAATGGTTCATCTTTTACTCCAACAAAAAAATTCGCACCGGGAATGGTAAATGTTTTAAACCACTGCAATGGATTGATTGTCATAGATGAGATGACAAATGAGTTAAAAACAGGAGATACTGTAAAGTTTTTACCATTAAAATGGGACTTTATGAGGGAAGATTTTGTGAAATTTACTTCATAAAGAGACAAACGCCTCTTTATGAAATATAGACTATTTTAAAGTACTGATATATGCTGAAACATTTGCGATATCAGCGTCACTCATCCTTGTAACTTGACCTTTCATAACACCTTTCATGCTACCACCATAAGAACCATCTTTGTAGCCCTTTAATGCAGCTTCAGTTTTAGATGCATCCCAGCCAGAAATAACAGCACTCGCACTCAACGCCTTTTTCTCACCATTTGCCCCATGACAACCTATACATTTTGAGTATAATGTTTTACCAGCTGCTGCATCACCGGCAGATGTAACAGTTTTACTTACTTTTTCAGTAGCTGATGCTACCGCACCAGTTGTTGCTGCTACTGCACCTACAGCTGTTTGCGCTACAGCCGAAGTTGTGCTACTCGCTTTATCTACAACCGCAGACCCTGCATCTTTTGCAGCCTCTACTGCACTACTCCCAGCATCTTTTACTTTATCTACCGCACCACCCGCTGCATCTTTAGCACCATCAACAACAGCTCCGGCAGCGTCTTTTGTAGCTTCAACTGCACCATTTGCAGTATCTACTACCGCATCTTTTGCAGCAGTTGCTATATCTTTCCCCTCTTTTACAGCTTCTACTGCACCAGCTGCTGCATCTTTAGCTACCTCTTTTGTAGCTTCAACTGCCTCTCCTGCAACTTCACCTGCTTTATCAGCAACCTTACTTGCTGCATCTTTTACGCCATCAGCGATACTGCCACCCTCTTTATCACCACATCCTACTAAAAATGCTACTACTACCAACGAATAAATGAATGTTTTTTTCATAATTGTCCTACTCCTTTAAATTTGTATTATATAGTGTATTCTACAGCTTAATAGTTAAAAATAAGTTGAAAGTTATTTTAATCAATTTAATTTGGGCTTGGATTTATAAAAATACTATTATTTAAAAGATTATCCCACATCAAAAGATCACTCCATTCACTCTTAACCTGTTTGGAAAAAATGATATCTCTTAAATTAATCTCTCCCATAAGTTTACTATACGCATCTTCTCTAAACCCTTGTGCATATCCTGTATCTGTCTCATGAACTATTACACTATGTACTCTTACATTTTTTTCACCATTTACCATTTTTGTCTGAGAAAGTAACCTGTCTACCATCAAAAATATAATACGAGAAAACTGTTCAGCAGATGGAGAAACAGGGAGGATTACCCACCTAAGACTATGCTTTTTTATCATATCTATATACTCTTTGTCATCTTTTTCCCAAATAGCAGTAGCATGATCAAATGAATCAATCAACTCTTTTATAGATAACTTTGTCAATCCAAAATCATAGACCATCTGCCCATGATCGAGATAATTTGACTCAAACAAAACTTCTATCTTGTATGAGTGTCCGTGTATGCTATATTTACATCTATCGCTAGTACATCCTCTAACTACATGAGCATTTTCAAACTTAAATAATTTTCTTATTATCACCTACCCTCCTCATTATCCCATAACCTTATATGCATCCTATCTACATAATTATAACCGTTTTGAATACAAAAAAGCGCAACAGCCTTATCATTTTTACAAAGTTCACTTGCTGTACTTCCCATCGGCATACAGTAGACTTGAGTTTTGAGATATGATTTTGTTATCTCTCTTATCTCTTTAGTATCAAGATCATCTCTACTCAAAACAAATTTAAAAAATGACTCTTTTGTATTTAAGATTATCTCTTTTATCGCTTCTTTATTGATCCGCTTTGATCTACTCTCTGCACTATTTTTAAGCTTTACGCTCATAGCAAATACTATCTCTTTATAGATTGAATATTTTTCAAAATCTATCTTTATCGTTGCATTGGTCTCAAACGTGATCTTATGACCCAACGCTCTATAATAAATAAGCGCATCTAAAAGAACTCTATTTTGATAATGCAAAAGCGGTTCCCCACCAGTAAAAACAATATCAGGTCTAAAATCCAAATCATGCAAATAACTATCAATTATCGGCACAAGATCATCAACCCTATCCCAAGTATCACCAAAATACTTTTCATTAACAGCCCTAATAGAGTCACAACCTACCAACTCTTCATAACGCACCCCAAATCCTGCACATCCAAGATTACACCCACCAAGTCTTATAAAAACAGAAGGTGTACCTACAAACTTACCCTCTCCTTGAAATGAATAAAAAGATTCAACAACAAAAAGCATCAACCGCCTGTCTCATAAAATGCTCTACTTGAACTCTCACCATTTTCATTATCCCAACGATTCTCTTTTGGCTTATCTTTTAGTACAGTTTTTAAAATTTCCACCGCTTTTGGTATATCTTTGGCTTTAACAGCCTCTTTGATACTCATCGCTTCATCAAAATACAAACACGGTATGAGATGCCCTTCAGCCGTCAACCTAATACGATTACAACTCTCACAAAAATCATGCTTATGTGGATCAATCAATCCAAATTTATATCCATCTTCTAGAAAATAAGAAAAAGATGGGCTACTACCTTCTCGTCCCAGCTTTTTAATAATATACTTCTCTTTGATAATTTCCAATATCTCTTTACCAAGAAGCCCTTTAAGCTCATCTAATGCCATTGCATTTTTCATATACTCGATAAAACGAATCTCTATATCTCGCTCTTTACAAAAATCCAATATATCAACTATCTCTCTTTCGTTAATTCCTTTTAAAGGAACCATATTGATCTTGACTTTAAGTCCAGCTTTTAAAGCTGCATCTATCCCACTTAAAACATCTTTTAAAATATCTTTTTGTGCAATTTTTTGTGCAACCTCAGGTTTTAAAGAGTCTAAAGAGATATTGAGTCTAATTAACCCTGCATTTTTTAGTTTTTTAGCTAATGAGGGTAAAAGATATCCATTTGTAGTAAGAGCCAAATCAATACCACTTTTATAATTTGAAATCATCCCTATAAACGAATCCAGATCATATCTCAAAAGTGGCTCACCGCCTGTAATCCTGATCTTTGTAATCCCTTCATCAATAGCTGCTTTTATAAACAAAAAAAGTTCTTCAAAACTGAGTAAATCCTCTCTTGGCACCCATGAAAAAGGTTTATCAGGCATACAATACAGACATCTAAAATTGCACCTCTCCGTCACCGAAACCCTAAGATAATCAACTTTTCTACCACACCCATCTATCAACATCTATTTCCCACCCCTAAAACATAATATCTTTTAACCGATATTGTATCAAAGAGTTTAATTCAAGGAGATTAATTATGAGTGCGCCTATGCCAAACAACCATGAAAAGGTTCTAGAGGATGAAGATTTTATAGTCTCAAAAACTGATACTAGCGGAAAAATCACCTACTGCAACAAAATATTTATGAATATAACAGGGATGGATGAAAAACAACTTTTAGGAAAACCCCACAGTGTAGTTAGACATCCTGACATGCCAAAAGCTATATTTAAACTCCTTTGGGAAAAAATACAAAATAAAGAAGAGATATTTGCTTATGTTAAAAACATTACTAATGATGGTAGCTTCTATTGGGTTCTTGCCAATGTAACTCCTTCATATGATAATAGTGGAAAAATTATCGGTTATTACTCTGTTAGAAGAAAACCTAACCCAAAAGCATTAGAAATAATAAAACCACTCTATACAAAAATGTTACAAATACAAAATAGCAATGGTATAGACGCTTCAATGAAGTATCTAATAAATACATTAAAAGATAAAGGAGTCTCCTATGATAGGTTTATTACAAACATCCAAAACTAAAAAAAAATCAATGCTTACTTCCCAAATAGAGTCTGTAACATACGATGCATCACAAGGAAAACTAGAATCAAGAATCACAAATATTCATAAAGATGACCCTTTAGCCCAAAGTGCATGGAATATCAATAATTTACTAGATCAGATAGAAACACTTATGAGAGAAACTGCTACATCTGTTGAACAATCTTTACCAAACAATGACCATCGAAATATTTACTGTACAGGACTAAAAGGTGGATTTAAAACAAATGGCGACCACATTTCAAAAGGGGTTGAAGCGATCATAGAGTCCAATAAAGAGAAAATAAAAGGAGAACTTGGAACAAGGTTTGCCAATATCGGTGGAGGTGTAGAACAAGGGATTTCTACAATGAGAGATGGTGCTCTTAATACAACCAACCATGTAAAAGAGATTAGCAATATTGCAGATACAACTGCACAAAAATCAAAGGAAAGTTTAAAAAAGACTTCAATATTGTCTGATAAAATTTACAATTTATCAGAACTTATAGCTAACATCACACATGCTATAAACTCACTCAATGATAGAGCAGGTGAAATTACATCTATAGTGAACCTAATCAAAGATATCGCTGATCAAACTAATCTTCTTGCTCTAAATGCGGCCATAGAGGCAGCTCGTGCTGGTGAACATGGCAGAGGCTTTGCTGTAGTTGCTGATGAAGTGCGAAAATTGGCAGAAAGAACGCAAAAAGCAACTTCTGAAATATCTATCACAATCCAAACCCTACAACAAGAGACCAACCAAATGCAGACTAGTTCACAAGAGATAAATGCTATCACTGTGGAGTCAAGTGATACTGTATTGGAGTTTCAAAACACAGTTGAAGAGTTAAATGAGATGGCACAAGCAACAGCACAATTAGCATATTCACTTGAGTTATCAAACTTTGTATCACTTGTAAAAGCTGATCATATCTCCTATAAGTCAAATGCCTATAGAGAGATTTTTAATGATAATCCAGAGATAATAGAGGGAGACCACAATAGTTGTAGACTTGGAAAATGGTACAACACAAAAGGTGAAGAGACATTTGGATCTTTACAACAATTTAAAAATATCAATGAACCGCATAAAATTGTACACCACTATGCAAACAAAAATATTCAAGAGGTAATTGATAATGGTCTTACAGCCAAAACAATGGATATGCTAGTTGACAACTTTACAAAAATGGAAAAAGCTAGTACAACACTTTTTGAACTACTAGATGCTATAGTAGATGTAAAAACTAAATCAAAAGTAGTCTCATAGGTTTAAAAAGCTTATGAGCATCACTATCGGTAATAAAACTAATATTGTAAGGATGGGGCATTGTATGTTTTTTAAAGCTTTTAGCCTCATCTACTTTCTCTAAAACTTCTGCCATTTTTCCAAATAAAATCAACTCTATCTCTTGATCTTTTAACTCACCAAGCAATCTTTTTACAAATTTACTCCAAGCCTTAACATGTTTTTTTGAGTCCTCTTTTGTTGTAAAAACCAAAGCCATATTTAAAAGCAACACTCCATTTTGTTCAAAATTATCTTTGAGTTGGTAGATAGTATTGATATAAAGTGTTTTATCTATTTTGGAAACAGCATCTTTAGAAAAATCTTCTTTTAACTCTCCCTCACACAAAAGTGTCATCTTGATAAAATTTCTAAGACTTGTGGCACGATTAACCTCTTTTGAAAGTCCATTTTCACCAAATACCGACTCAACCTTCCCATCAATAAAAGCGTAACCAATAGCACTCTGCTCTCTTGGATATGGATCTTGTCCAAAAAGAATATATTTTGTTTTATCCAATGGAAGTGTTTTAAAAGCATTTAGAAAATTATCTCTATCTGGAAAATATGAGTTATCAGTTTTCAAAAACTCCAAATACTCTTGCTCTAGCACTCCCAAAGAGTTCTCTAAAACAATTTGCCATGATGGGTGTATATTATCTAAGATTTGCAATCCTTAAAATTAATTCTACTTCACCGATAGGCGTTCGCTCTCTTTTGGCAATCTCTTCAGCACTATATCCTGCTTTGTAAAGATCAACAATCGCTTTTTCGTTGATAAGTTTTGCATTATTTGACATTGTAGATAATTTTGTATTCTCTTCAAGCCTATTGATTCTCTCATTTACATCATTGTTAATTCTTTTGATCTCAATTTCCATATCTTTAAGAGCTCTTATGGTTTTTAAAAGTGGATCACTTAGATCATCAAGCCTATCATTTAAGCCCTCTTCAATTTTACTAAGTGTCTGCTCAAAATTTGCAATATTTTCCAAACCAAAGTTTTGTGGGTCATCTTTTTGTTCAACTTTATGAAGCCTAGCGCTTAAATCATCAATCGCTACTTCATATGACTCTAACTGCTTTATAATCCCTCTATCTTTATAATAAAAATAACTAATAAGCAACATCAAAACAATTGCAAAAGCAATAAAAGTAAGCATCTCTAAGATCATTTTTGTACCTTCATCTCTCTTATCATGATACGCTCTCTAGCCGTAACATATGCATTCCAATCCTTTTGATCTTTCTCATGCATCAAAACAATCTGTGCTATATTTTTATCAACTGCTTTGACAAATATAGGCATCTCTCTCTTTGGAAAAACAGGCATTTCTATACGACAATAGTACTCTTCCTCTGCCTTAAGAAAATCATCTTCAATCTTAATATGATCAAATCCAATTTCACAAATCTTTGCACCTTGTTTTAAGCTCAAAAGTTCTCTCTCTTCATTTTTTATCAATGCCGTCAAAAGGTCAACTTTTTTATGGAGCTCCACCAAAAGCGTCAATAAAACATCATCACTATCACTTGTCTCGCCTCTAGCTTTAGCAAGTTTGAGCCACTGTCCTACTGCGTCTTCCTCAAAATCAGACAATACACGATACTCTTTTTTAAAAGCCTCATCACACACTCCATGCATAGATTCCAAGTGTATGTTTAAAACGCTTTTAACAAGTCTGATATCCATTTAAATAGCCTTATCAATTATCACAAAAATCAAAAACATTATACCTAGATAACCATTAAGAGTAAAAAAAACTTTATTAATCTTGGTAAAATCTCTATTTACTATCACATGTTCAAAATACAAAATTACAGCCGAAGCAACTACTGCTAAAAAAACAAAAAAACCACTCATTGAGAAATAAGCAAAAAAGAGCCAAAACAAAACAGCAAGCATATGAAAAATTTTTGATAAAAAAAGTGTACATTTTGAACCATAAATAGAGGGAATTGAGTGAAGTTTTACCTCTTTATCATACTCAATATCCTGCAAAGAGTACAAAAGATCAAATCCAGCTACCCAAAACATCACACCAATAGAGAGAAAAATCGACCAAAGCGTTATCTGCCCTTCTACTGCAACTACACCAGCAATTGGTGCAAGCCCCAAAGAGAGCCCAAGAATAAGATGAGCAAAAGAGGAAAATCTTTTAAAAAGAGAATAACCACCCAAAATCACAAGTATAGGAAATGAGAGCCAAAATGCCAGAGTGTTTATAAAATAAGCAACAACAACAAATATAAAAGCGTTTAAACATGTAAAAAATAAAATTGTATTTTTATTTAACCTGCCATCAACACTTGGTCTATTTGCTGTTCTTGGATTATCTTTATCGATATCAATATCAACATAACGGTTAAACCCCATCGCAAAATTTCGTGCACTAACAGCTGCTAAAACACCTAAAACAAAAAGTTTCCAACCAAACCAGCCATCAGCAGAGACAATCATAGCAATAAAGATAAAAGGGAGTGAAAAAATAGAGTGTTTAAACATAACTAATTCATTTAAATCACCTAATATCTTTAAAATTTTTTGCACTTTTTATCACCTTTATATAAAAATAGTTTCATATGCTACTAAAATTTAACAAAATAATACAAGTTTTAAATAAATCTTATAAATTTTAATATAGTTAAAAAATAAGTCCACATGAGGTATCATCACTTATCTTAAAAAATTATCAATTTGGAGTGTAGTATAATTATTAAACAATTTATATATAAATTTGAAGTAATGAGCGCTCCTGCTGAGCTTATTCTCTTTACCGATGTAAAATCAAAAGCCGATAATATTGCCGAATCGGTTCTTCGTGAAGCTAAAAGATTGGAGAACAAATATAACTATTATGATCCAAATTCTCTTCTATCAAAAATAAATCAACGAACTGGAAATAGGCTAGATGCTGAAAGTAAATCCCTCTTGCAAAGAGCAAAGCAGTATTATAAACTCACTGACAAAATTTTTGATATCACCATTGCTACGGTAAAAGACCTATATATCTCTCAAAAATCAACTTCCTCTTTATTTAAAGAAAAAGCAACACTTATAAATTTTGTAGGCTGTGAACATTTTGAGATCAAAAAAGATAAAATCATATTTGACAATGAATATACCAAAATCGATCTTGGTGGTTTTGTTAAAGAATATGCAGTTGACAGAGCTGTAAATATAATTATAAAAAACAAAATAAAATCAGCACTTATCAATTTTGGTGGTGATATTTATGCTATTGGGAGAAAACCAAACGGTACAAAATTCAAAGTCGGAATCAAAAACCCAAAAGATAAAACAAAACATATAAAATTTATTGAGATAGAAAATCAAGCGTTAACTACCTCAGCATCGTATGAAAGAAACTATAAGATTGAAAATCAAGACTATTCACACATCATTTCAAAAAACTTACCAGTTAACAATCATACATCTGCAACAGTAATTTCAAAAAACTGTGTAGAGAGTGGTGTTTTCTCAACCTCTTTGATAATAAATCCTAATTTAAAAACCAAAAATAAAATATTTCTTTTTTAATCCTGTTAACATTTTATTAACAAGAATTGTGATATAATTGTGGAAATCGGTATGTAGAGGATAAAAATTATGAGTAGAGTATTATTATTAGAGGATGATAAAGTTTTAGCAAAAACAATGCAGATTGGCTTACAAGATGAAGGATTTGATGTGATTGTTATAAAAGAACCAAAAGAGGCATTTAGAAGAGCATCAACTGAACAATTTGATCTCTATTTGTTAGATATCAACACTCCTTTTATTGAAAGCTTTGATCTTTTAACAGAGCTAAGAGAAACCGGAGATAGAACTCCTGCATTTTTTGTTACAGCACTTAAAGATCTTGGATCACTTTCAAAAAACTACGATACAGGTATAGATGACTATATCAAAAAACCTTTTCAAATAGATGATCTTTTAGTTCGCATAAAAGCAAGTATCAGTAAAAAGTTTGACTTTTTAGACTATGGGGCTCTTAAATACGACCCACTAAACAAACGAGTTATATCTAACAACAAAGAGATTCATATGACACATGTTGAGCGGAATATTTTTGATCTTTTGATTAGAAACTTAGAGCAAAATATCACTAAAGAGCAGTTTTTTGAAGTTATGGAGAGACCTTCCGAAATGGCCCTAAGAGTACATATTAATAAATTAAAACACAAATTAAATATCGCTATCAAAAACGCAAGAGGTATAGGATATAGGCTTGAAAAGTTGTAGTAATATGAGAGGTTTTTACAGAAATAATCTTATCTTAGTTGTCATCTTCGCAATCATATTTTTTATAGGTTGCGCTGGTGGTACAGCTACGAACCAAATAAACATTAAAAAAACACGATTTCAAAGTGCTTCAATAGAAAAAGTAATACTTTTACAAACAACTAAAGATAAAACATCATGTGCCATTTGCGGTATGAGCTTACCAACATTTTATAAAACAAATCATGTGGCAGATACTAAAATGGGCATAAAACAGTACTGCTCTATCCATTGTGTAATGCATGACAACGAACTAAACAAGACAAACCTCAAAAACCTCCGAGTTGTAGATACAAATAGCCTAGAATTTATCCCCGCACTAAAAGCTTATTATGTAGTAGGCAGCTCAAAACCAGCAACCATGAGTCGTGTAAGTAAATATGCATTTAGCAAAAAATCAGAAGCTACAACATTTGCCAAAAAATTTGGTGGCAAAATCGTCAAGTTTTACAAAGCTTATGATGAAGCAACCAAAGACTTTACCAAAAAGCACTAGTGCCAAACACCTTCAAGGGTATAGCCACAATATGGGCAAAGTCCATTTTCATCAAGTTCATTGCTAACTTGCTCTCCAATATATCCTATCCTGTCAATCACTCTTTTACTACATTTTGGACAATAAGTTGACTCATGATCTTCATCATCAATATTTCCAACATAAAGATATTTTAACCCCTCCTCTTTGCCTATTTTATAAGCTTTTAGTAGTGTCGAAGCTGGTGTACGAGGTACATCAAGCATTTTGTATGTCGGATGAAATGCAGAGATATGCCATGGTATAGATGAACCTACACTTGCAATAAATTTAGCGATACTTCTTATCTCTTCATCGGAATCATTACGACCGGGGATTAAGAGTGTCGTTATCTCTATCCAAATCCCTTTTTTATGAGCATATTTGACACACTCAAGTACCGGTTTTAGTCTTGCGCCACAAATCTCTTTATAAAATTCATCACTAAAAGATTTGATATCTATGTTCATCCCATCAATATAAGGATAGAGTAGATCAAGAGCTTTATGTGTCTCAAATCCACTAGTAACATAAATATTTTTCAACCCTTTTTGATGTGCTAATTTTGCCGTATCATATGTATACTCAAAAAAGACAATTGGCTCATTGTAGGTGTAGGCGATTGACTCACACCCTTGCTCTATGGCAAGTTCAACGATACGCAAAGGCGGAAGCTCTTGTCCTACAATTTGAAGATTATGTTCTTTTGGATATTGAGAGATATCATGATTTTGACAAAACTTACATGAGAAATTGCATCCAACAGTTCCTATGGAAAACGCCCTACTCTGTGGCAAAAAATGAAACATCGGCTTCTTCTCTACCGGATCAACATTTACAGCAGCGGAGAGTCCATACACAAGCAGTTTAAGCTCACCACCTTCAACTTTCCTAACACCGCAAATACCATACTCACCCTCATCTAACCTGCAAGCTTGAGCACAAGCTTCACACAATATCTTTCCACTATTTAGTTTTTTACTAAGCCATGCTGTTTTTGACATGCTATCCTCCTCACGTAATTTTTCTCTAAATTATACTCCAAATTAATTTTACATACCCTAGTAAGTAATAGAACACAACTATTACTTATAAACAATTACTACATATTCTATCGATACAATTTTATATATCATTAAACAGGAGAAGTATTATGTGGAAAAACTTTTATGTAAAGGGGGCACGACTTTTTGACTATTTGGGTTCTTTTGCTCTGCTTGGGGCTAGACTTACGGTTGCATATGGATTTTTCAAACCAGCTATGATGAAATTTGCCGATATCGGTGCTACAGCTAAATGGTTTGGTAGTATGGGCATACCTTTTCCTACCCTAAACGCTTACATGGCAGCAACCACGGAGATGTTAGGTGTAATTCTTTTGACTCTTGGACTTTTTACAAGAATTATCTCCCTACCTTTGATAGTGATTATGATTGTAGCGATCACTACTGTACACCTAGGAAATGGCTTTGATGCTGGTGATAATGGTTTTGAGATACCTCTTTATTATATACTTTTTCTATTAATTTTTCTTTCACATGGTGGTGGAAAATTTAGCATAGATCATCTTTTATTTAAAAATGACAAATAATCCGGGTTAAATATATTATCATGTATACTACCACTCATCATGAAAGAGATCGCCATACTAGGTGCAACTGCATCTGGGAAAACAGCACTTGCTATAGAAATTGCAAAAGAGATAGATGCAAATATACTCTCACTTGACTCTTTAAGCATATATAAAGAGGTTGATATCGTCTCGGCCAAACCTACTATCAAAGAGAGAGAGGAGATAAAGCATTATGGAATTGATGAGCTTTGCATAAACGAATATTTTAGTGCCGTTACCTTTTTCAATCTATATAAAAGAGCAAAAGAAGACTCTCTAAAAAATAACAAACACCTCATCATAGTAGGAGGTACAAGCTTTTATCTAAAATCGATGATAGATGGACTCTCCGTCAAACTTACTGTATCAAGCAAGACAAAAGAGAAAATTGCAAAACAACTTTTAGATCCTTCATCTGCCTTTTTAACGATAAAAAAGTTAGATCCTATATATGCAACAAAAATTTCTCTCAACGATCGTTATAGAATAGAAAAATGGTATGAAATCTATTATGAAAGCAAAGAGATAGCAACAGATTATTTTACTAAAAATCAAAAAAAAGCAATTATCAATGATATCTCTATTTTTGATATATCAATAGATAGAGAAAAATCAAGAGAAAAAATCAACCAAAGAACACTACAAATGATAAAAAATGGACTCATAGAGGAAGTTTTTTACCTAGAGAAAAAATATACCCGCACTCCAACAGCTATGAATGCAATAGGAATTAAAGAAACCTTGGCATTTCTTGATGGTAAAATTGATAAAAAAGAGCTTATAGCGCTTATAACTATCCACACTTCGCAATTAGCAAAAAGGCAAGAGACCTTTAACAAATCGCAGTTTCCTAACAGAATTAAACTACTTAAAGATGACTTAAGTAAAAAAATAAAGTCAATCTTTTAATTAAAATATTATATTAAGTAAAATAAAGTTTTAATTATTTACACAAAATAATGTTTTTTTAACATTTATACTGTAAAATGGCATCATCTAACGATAATCACAATATTAAAAGGATTGCGGATGAAAAAAATATTACTATGTTCAGTACTAGCTTCTTCCTTGCTCATAGGAGCTGAAAAAGCCTATGAACTTGGAGTCAATGCAGGTATGACATCCATCAAAAATGATAAAAATATAAAGTTGGAAAATGCAACTTTTGGTTTTACTCTTCAAAAAAATAGACCAGGACTAAAACCTAGACTTGATTTTGAATATGTCAGAATTCAAGAAAACAACATAACAGTAAGTTCACTCATAAAAGGTTCTGTAAATGCTGTTTATGAGTTTATGCCGGAATCTAGTTTTTTTCCATATCTTATAGCTGGTATCGGTTATGAAAATGTTTCGGATCCAAGAAAAAAGAAAAATTTTGAATTTGAGAGCCATGCATTTATGCAAGGTGGTGGTGGGGTTGGCTATAGAATCGGAGATAATGACCTTGTTCTTCGAGCAGAAGCAAGGGTATTTCAAGTTATCGGAGGAGACAAAGATGAAGAGAATGAAGTCATAACTACCATAGGTCTTAGTATTCCATTTGGTGCAATTCCTCTCCCACCTGAACCAAAACTACAAATTGTAGATACAGATGGTGATGGTGTTATGGATGAACTTGACAAATGTCCTGATACTCCACAAGGTGTTGCTGTAGATGGTGCGGGATGCCCACTTCCTGTGCCAAAGCCTCAAATTATCAAAGAGATCAGAGAGACTATTCCTGTAGGATTTGACAACAACGAGTGCCCAGTCAAGATAGATGAACCAGATCGCGACCGTGATGGTGTTGAAGATAGCATAGACCAGTGTCCAAATACGCCATGCGATTTTTCAGTGGACACAAAAGGTTGTCCAGTCAAAGCAAATCTTAGAATCCACTTTGAAACAGACAAAGCAAGAATTACCGAATATTCAAGACCTTTGGTAGAAAAATTTGCAGACTTTCTTGTAACCAACAAAGGTAGTCTAGTACATATCATCGGGCATACAGACTGGAGAGCTTCAGATAACTACAACATGATTTTATCTAAAAAAAGAGCAAAAAGTGTTAGAGATGCGTTAATAGAGCTTGGAGTAAGCGCATCAAGGCTCTCTACAGAAGGAAAAGGCGAAAGTGAGCCAATGGCAACAAATAAAACACAAGAGGGTATGGCTCTAAATAGAAGAATAGAGGTTCAACTAACTTATCCTCAAGAGATAAATCCAGGAGGAGAAATATAATGAAAACTATACTCAAAACAACGATAGTATCTATTACAGTAAGTGCGTATATATTGACATTTACAGGGTGCATCGAAGATAGGACTAATTTTAGTGATTTAGAAACAAAAAGTGTCGTTGTCATCGATCCAGATGGTGATCCAGACAATGATGGACTCACAAATCAAGAAGAGGTAGATTTAGGAACTGACCCTGATGATGCTGATAGTGACGATGATGGACTTGATGATGGATTGGAAGTTAAAATCACAGGTACTTCTCCTTTGGCAAGTGATAGTGATGGTGATGGCGTTACAGATGGAATTGAAGTACTTGGTACTGACATTGACAACATCAATTCTAGTGGAAAAGTAATAACTGCAGGAGAAAATAAAACACCTCTAAAAGAGGGTAAAAATGGGTTAAAGGTTTTGGATATAAATAAACCTATTTCTATTGAAGATTGGGGAGATAAAGCAACTGCAAATACCAATACGAATCCATTTACAGACCCTCAAGATAAAATTGATGCACTTGACCCTATGAACGATAGCGATTATGATAAAAGACAAAATGAAAATGAAAAAATGAAAAGTACAAATCCCCTAGACAAGGAAAGCTACTACCCATGGATATACGAAACTCCTGTTGGAAAGATCATGGAAAATGCTGGTTTTGTCTATATCCCAGGAGGTTTTGATCTTGATGGTGGTGGCGATGAAAGTGGCTTTTGGATGGCAAAATATGAAGCTAGAGGAGACTCTCCTACAAACATACAAGGTGGTAATTTACAAAATATAATTAATAGATATTTTGATCCAGATACAATCCACTATACACAAGACCCTGCCCCAACATCAGGAGAAAAGCTTTTTATTCCGATCTATGATAATAAAGATGGTGATTCACTATCTGGAATGCGTCCTTATGAAATGGCAGAATTGGTATCTACAAATCAAATTATTGATAGTACTGACACTAATACTACTCTTGGTGAGCCAATTATGCTTCCAACAAATAAACAATACGCACATGTATTAAAATTAATTAGTAAATACAAAACAGATCAAATCAAAAATAGTATCCTTGCTTATGATGAGAATGTTGAAGAAGATTATAGAAGAGATATAAAAGAGATTAACTCTGGGAAAAGAGAAGTTACTAGAGACTTAGTTAGACTTGTAGATCTAAAAAATTATCCTTCTTGGTGGGATGTTGATGGTATTCAAAGAAGTGACAAGAACAAAGCTGCTGCCGGCCAAAATGTTTTTGCCTCGCAAAATAATGGTGAAGGTATGGAGCAAGACGACTATGCAGTAATTATTAGAGATGGCAAAAAACTTGACCTGCGATATGGACCATCATATGCTGAAAAATCATATAATGGCTTTAGAGCTGCAAGTGATTATCTAGCAAAATAATATATATCTAGAGTTTGGAACTTTCCAAACTCTAACAGCCATCTTTTCTATTTTCCGTAGCTTTGAGGTATATGGACAAACCAATTAAGAGTATACCAACTCCACCAAGAATATATACTGCATTTATAATCTTTTCAGGCTCAGTTAGGGCAAATTTAAACACGAGCATCAATGATTCTATTGAAAGTGCAATGATGATAGAGCCTAAAAATTTCACCATTGTATGATGTATATCTTTTGATTTATGGTCATGATGACCTAAAACTTCTTCTTGAAATATCGTCTTTACAAGATCAAATATAGCAAGCGCTAAAGTGAGCAAAATAGTTACTTTAAACATCTCATTTATTTCGATTGTGCCAATATTAAAACCATGTGAAAAGATTTTTTGAGAGGCTTGAAAAAAGAGTATAAAAGCAACAACCAATAGTGCAGCTGAAAATAGAGCATAACTAGTTTTTCCTATAACAGCAAAAATATTTTCATAATTTGTTGGCTGAGCAAATTTTAAAAGATCAGATAGCGCTATATCCATACAGACAATAAACTTTAAGTTCTTTTTATCATCATAAACAGGATATGAAGCCGTAACAGTAAGAGTATTTGTCAGTGTTGAGGGATAAGGGCTAGTAATAACACATTTTTTCTCTCTAACAGCCCGATAATAATAAGCTCTTGCACTATGATTTCCCGGCTTTACTTCTTTAAACTTTGGGTTATCTGATATGTTTTTTGTAACTTGTTCCCCTTTTGGATTTAGCACATAGAGCGCTTCTACCTTGATTTGCTCTTTTTTTAATATTTTTATACCACTTATAATAACATTCAAATCAGGGCTTGGTAGATAATTTGGTATACTTCTGTTTAAAAGTAGACACAAATAGGCTCTCGCTTGTACTCTAACCTTTTCAAACTGGGCAATCTCTTGTGGCATCATTTTATATTTCCTTTAAAAAAAGTTTTAAACTTTTTGCTGATTTTTGGTCTATATTATAATTAATAAGCTTTAAATATTCTACAACATCACTACATGATATATCTGCTTTTTTTGCATATCTTTTTAAAATATATTGTGGTATTTTTCTCTTGGTTTTTAAAAAACTGTTCACTAGCTTGTTATAAAATTTATAATTTCTAACTACACAAAAGCGTGCAAATACAAATGGTAACTTATACTTATCATACCAAAGCTCTGCCAAATCAACATAATTTTTTGGATTTTTAAGGTAGAGCTTTAATGCTTTGTCCCCGATAATAACCTCTCCATCAATTTTAAGTATTTTTGCCAAAGCGTTGGATGTAGCGGAGTGAGAATCTTCTATATATTTTCCTTTCTTTACAAGTACACTTCTTACCTCTTTTTTAGAAACTATACCAGCATCAAATTTATGAAAATTACCCCTTTTACTCTCAATACTTGAGATAAAAGCAGCATCAATTTGGCGTCTTTTAAATTTACGATTTAAATCTGAGGGAAAACTCTTTTTATATTCGATAGATTGCTTAAATTGTGAGTTTCTAATATAAGCTTTTAAAAAAACATGAAATGGAGCTAAATTTATATAGTCAATTTTTCCAAATAACAACTAAACACCCTTTTGTATGCGATTATATTGAAAAATTGTTTTGATGTTGGTATAATACTAAGAAACAGGAGAGTACACATGGCAACGGTTGAATTTTTGGGACCAATAGATAGAGAGACTATGGAGTTAGATATCGCAAACTTAGGTGAACTTAAAGAGATATTCAAAAATGACACAGAGCTTGAAAAATGGCTTGAACACTGTGCAATCGCCGTCAATGATACGATGGTATCGCACTTAAACATTCCTCTTCTCTCACAAGACAAAGTATCACTCCTGCCACCAGTTTGCGGAGGTTAAATGTTAGAGCTTTATGAAGGTGCTTTAAATGTTGATAACACACTAAATCGTTGGTATAACTCACTACACAGCCAAAACTATGGTGCTTTTATAAGCTTTGTTGGCACAGTGAGAAAAGAGGGAGGCATACAGGGGCTAAGTTTTGATATATATGAGCCTATTCTTACAAATTGGTTTAACCAGTGGCAAGAAGAGGCAAAAAAACAAAATGCTATTGTTTTGATGGCTCACTCCAAAGGTGATGTTTTGGTGCACCAATGCTCATACATATCTGCTGTTTGTTCACCCAAAAGAAGAGTTGCCCTAGAGATGATTGATGCATTTGTTGAAGACTTTAAAGCAAAAGCTCCTATTTGGAAATATGACATCATCAAAGGCAAGCGAATTTACGCAAAAAATAGAAGTACAGCTCTTCCACATAGCGGATTGTTAGGAGAATAGATGTCATTTATATCTTATGAAGAGTCAATCAAAAACTTACAGCAAACTTTCACGCCCCCAACTCTAAAAGAGAAAGTTTTTTTAAGCCAGGCACTTGGTCGAATCAATGCAAATGACATCATAGCAGATCATAACTCACCGGAGTTTCCAACATCTGCGATGGATGGTTATGCCATAAAATTTGACGACCAAATGCTAGGTCAGATTAAAATAAACGGTGATCTCCCTGCCGGAGAGTTTAATGAGCGTGAAGTTATTGGTGGCGAGTGCATAAAAACTTTTACAGGCTCACTTATAAGCAGAGGATGTGATACTCTTATACCTATTGAAAATGTTGAAGTTATAAATAATCACATTATAATCAAAAAAGAAGTTCCCAAAGGTTTTAGTGTCAGACCAATTGGAGAAAATTACAAAAAAGATGAGATACTTATCAGAAAATCAACTAAAATAGATTTTGCCGAAATTGGCGTATTAGCAAGTCTAAATATCTCACAAGTTGAAGTTTATAAACAACCAAAAATCTCCATCATTTGTACAGGCAGTGAGATACTTGATGTTGGTGAAAAACAGACCAACCCTTCACAGATAAGAAGTTCAAACCAATTTACTCTCCAAGCACTTGCTAAAAAAGCAGGAGCCTATACACTAAGAGTACCGCTTATAAAAGATGATAAAAATCTTATAAAATCAACCATAACAGAAGCTTTGGAAAATTGTGATATCGTTGTCACAACAGGTGGTGTGAGTGTTGGGGATTATGATTTTGTCAAAGATATTATTGCAGATTTTAACCCTGAGTATATCACAAAAGGTGTTTTAATAAAACCAGGACAACATATAAAAATTGTAAAAATTGGCAAAAAATATATCTTTGCACTTGCAGGGTTTCCATATAGTGCAACCGTAACATTTATACTCTATGTGATACCACTTATCTATCAGATGCAGGGATTAAAAAAAGATTTACCCACTATCAAAGCAAAACTAAAAGATTCTTACAAGAAAAAATCTAACAAAACAGAGTTTGTCGTAGCAAACTTAAACTACAGTGAGGGTAGCTATCATGTAGATTTTGATGGCAAAAAAAGTGGCTCTAGCGCTATTCTTACTAACATGTTGGGAGATGTAGGATTGATACATATAAAAGAGGACTCAAACGACCTTTGCGCTGGCGACATCGTAGATGTAATCAACTTAAAAGAGATCTAATTTGATCAAAAAACTCATCCATATAGCTCTTAGCTTTATAATATTTACCTATATCATTTTTGAAGAGGTTATATGGGAGAATATTGCAAAGCCAATCTATAACTATCTTCATTCATTAAAAATTATTCAAAAAGTTGAACTTTTCATCCACAAACAACATCGCTTAATGCTTTTAATATTTTTTGTGATACTTTTTATCATTGTTGAGCTTTTAGGATTTATTGCTGTGGCATTTTTAGCAAAAGGAGACATTTATAGTGGGGTGCTACTCTATATTTGTAAAATCCCCGTTGGTATTATTACATTTTGGCTTTTTCGTATCTCTAAAGATAAATTGATAACATATCAGTGGTTTAGCACAACTTATGATTTTATCATAAAAGTTATAGACAAAATCAAAAAGAGCCAAATCTATCAAAACATTAAATCCAAAACCTATCACATGAAAGTATATTTAAAAGGAAGAATCAAGATATTTAAAACCAAATACCTACAAAACAATGGCAATATCAAGATAAAAATTAAAAAAATTTATCAAAGTATTAAAGAGCGTTTTTAGGATATATAGTAACACCAAATTGATCAATATGCTCTTTTAATGCCTTATTTTTCACTCTATCATAATGTATAATATCAAACATAAAAGGGAGAGTTCCTTTTTCATTTAAATTATATAATAGACTCCAAATACTAGAGATATCAACCTCTTTACCTTTAACAGCTATATCTACATCTGAGCCATTTTTATATGTACCAAGTGCACGAGAACCAAACAGTATAGCTTCACTTATCTGTGGTAATTTTTTTATCTCATCTACTATTTTTTTTGTAGTATCTTCATCCAAACCTGTCATAATTCTCTACTTAATTTCTCATAAAGAGCATACATTTGAGGAAAATATTCATCACAGATCAACACCCAAAACTCATCTAAAATCGTTTCATCATAAGTATGAGATGCCAAATTTCTCTTTTGTAATGCATCTAGCCAAATTTCACCATGTGTAATAATATCATTTTGATAAGCAAGTTTTATAGCTTCTCTTGGACTTTTTACAATAAATCCGTCTGATTCAAGATAATCTTTTAACACTTTCCACGCAAGTTCAAAACTTACTTCAAAAAATTGAATCAATCCAGCCTGTTCTATTTTACTAGGCTTTTTTATCTCTTTTGCAACTTGTAAATTTTTAATTGCTTTTGTATAATTCTCAAACCTCTGCTTCCATCGTATAGACTTTTGATTCATAAAATTTCTCCCAATTTTGTTGTATACTCAATCCATATAAGTATCAACTCTTTTAAACCATCCTTTGAGCCATTTTTT
>CAYUSV010000003.1:0-48237 GCA_964447385.1 uncultured Campylobacterales bacterium
TTATTTTGTATAATAAAGTGTTTAATAATACAAAATATATAAAAAAACGGAGAAATAATGAAAAGATTGATATTACTTGCTGTTATATGGGCTTTTGCTTCTAGCACACTTCTAGCAGAAGGCACTTTAAAACTACTCACATGGAAAGGCTATGCACCGACCCAGCTCGTAAAGGCGTTTGAAAAAGAGACAGGGATCAAGGTAAAAATCACCTACTCAAACAATGAAGAGATGATAGCGAAGCTTCGAGCTACTAGAGGTGCTGGGTTTGATTTAGCACAGCCTAGTCAAGATAGGATTGTTTTTGTACAGGAGAGGTTTCCTATATATCAGGCTATTGATTTTAGTAAGATAGATACAGCCAAGATTGTGCCATCTATGCTTGATGTTGTCAAAAAAAACAGCTTTGTTGATGGCAAATCATATGGTGTGCCTTTTTGTTATGGGACAACAGGTTTGATTGTAAACAAAAAATTAGCACCAGATGCAAAAGATTGGTCAGATTTGTGGAATCCAAAATATAGTGGCAAAATATCTTATAGATTAAAAAGACCACTGCTTATAGCAACAGCTTTTGGCATGGGTGAAGACCCTTTTGCGCTTTATGATGATAAAAAGGCTTACAAAAAATTGATGAAAAGAGTTGAGAGTAAACTTATCAAGAGCAAAAAACTTGTCAAAAACTACTGGACAAGCGGAGATACACAGGTAAATATCATCAAAAGTGGTGATGCTGATGTTATATTGGGTTGGGATGGGAAAGGTTGGAGTCTTCACAAGATAAATCCTGATATAGATTTTGTTGCACCAAAGAGTGGGGCTTTGGGCTGGATTGATACTTTTGCAATTCCTGCGAAGGCTAAAAATGTTGAAGCTGCGTATAAGTGGATTAATTTTATGCTTGAACCTAAAAATGCAGCATACTTTACAAACAAAGAGGGATACGGCACAGCGTCAGTTGGAGCAGAAAAATATTTTAAAGATGAGACAAAAGATAATTTTAGCAGAACATTCTCCAAAGAGGATTTGGCAAACATCAAGTGGCATCCGCCAATTCCAGCAGGGTTTGAGAGGATTGAGTCAAAAGTCCTTGATAGAATTAAAGCGGCAAAATAGTTTTGAGCAATATATTAGAGATTAGAAACCTTGTAAAACATTTTCCAGATTTTACTGCGGTTGATTCGATAGATTTTTGTGTCAAAGAGGGTGGGTTTTTTTCGATTTTAGGACCTTCAGGCTGTGGAAAGACTACACTTCTTAGGATGATTTCAGGCTTTGAAAAACAAAGCAGTGGTGATATCATCATAAAGGGAGAGTCTATGAGTGGTATCCCTCCTGAAAAGAGACCTGTAAATATCGTCTTTCAAAATTTAGCACTATTTCCTATGATGAATGTTTATGAAAATGTTGCATTTGGATTAAAAAGACAGAAGATAAGCAAAAAAGAGATAACAAGCAGAGTTAGCGAGATGCTAGAGCGTGTCGGTCTAAATGGGTATGAAAAGAAAAAAGTTACAGAGCTTTCAGGTGGGCAGAGGCAGAGAGTTGCGATAGCTAGGTCTTTGGTTTTAAAGCCTTCTATACTGCTACTTGATGAACCGCTTGGGGCGTTAGATAGGAAACTTAGAGAGCATATGAAGATAGAGCTTAAGCTACTTCAAAAAGAGATAGGGACAACTTTTATCTATATAACGCACGATCAATCAGAAGCACTTGTGATGAGTGACCAAGTAGCTGTTATGAATCGTGGAAAATTTGAACAGATAGATACTCCAAGAGAGCTTTATAAAAATCCAAAAACATCGTTTGTTGCTAGTTTTGTGGGGGAGAGTAACCAGTTTGATGTGCAAAATTATCAAAATGGGGAGTTAGTGATGAAAAATGGATGGCGCTTATCTAAGCCAAATCTTGATATCAACCCAACCAAACTTTTTATCCGTCCAGAAGCTTTTATACTAAATCCTAGCGAGAAATTAAACAACATAAATAAGATAAAAGCATCTGTAAAAACAGTGCTTTTTGATGGACAAAACACAAAGATATCAGCTCTTTTTGATAAAAGTAATGATGAAGTCTTGATATCTTTGCCACAAAATGCTGAGTTTGAAGAGTTAAAAGAGGGTGATACGATAGAGGTTGGTATCCATTTTGATGATTTGAAATGTTATGAAAAATAGTAGTTTTGCTTTTTACCTACTTTTAGCTCCTGTGCTTCTTTGGCTTTTGGTGCTTATAGTATTGCCTCATGTTGATATGTTTGTAAGTTCATTTATGTTTGAAAATGATGATGGAGATATGGTTTTGTCTCTTAACAATTATCTAGCTTTTTTTGAAGATGAGATATATTGGCTCACTTTCATAAAGACAGCTATCTACTCTATCGCTGTAACTGTATTAGCATTTGTTGTCACTTTCCCTGTTGCTTTTTATCTTACAAAAGTGGTTGCAAGAAAATTTAGTATATTTATGACGCTTCTTTTACTCATACCTCTTTGGGTTGGGGAGCTTGTGACGATTTATGGTTGGATGATACTTTTGAGTGACAATGGTGTCATAAATAATTTTCTTATCAATATTGGGATTATCGATACACCCATAGAGATGTTATATACCGATTTTAGCATGACGATAGGGCTTTTATATATGTCTATGCTTTTTATGATAATTCCTGTCATGTCAGCACTTGATAGTTTAGATGATTCACTTATAGAAGCAGCATGTGATCTGGGTGCGACAAAGTGGACTATTTTTACCAAGATTATCATACCTTATGCGATGCCGGGGATTGCTTCTGGTGGTATCATAGTATTTATGTTGGTTATTGGGGATTATATCGCGCCAAATATCTTGGGTGGCAAAAGTTCTCTTTGGTTTACGGAGCAGATTTATAATCAATTTTTATCTACATTCAACTGGAACGAGGGGGCAGCATTTGGGTTTTTGCTTCTTTTGCTCTCCTCTTTGATTATATTTACTGCACTTAAATTAACAGGACAAAAACTTGACAAGGTTGGAAGATGATACGAAGTTTACCAAATTCATTGGGTTACAAGATAGCTTATAGGTTCTATATAACTCTTTTTTATCTGTTTTTGGTCATGCCACTTCTTGCTATTGCTGTGTTGTCTTTTAATGATTCAGATTTTATCTCTCTTCCGTGGATGGGATTCTCTTTGGATTGGTTTTTTGCAAATACAGATCAGAGGGTAGGACTGTTTTTTGATGAAGGCTTACTTAATAGTATTTTGATGAGTTTAAAGACAGGCTTTATAGTTGCACTGCTTTCAACGATTGTTGGAACTATGGCGGCACTTCTTTTTGAGGAGAATTTTAGATTTAAAGGATTGTTGTACTTTTTAGCATTAGCACCGCTTGTGATACCTGGGGTTATTTTGGGTATATCTATCTTGCTTGGATCTACATATGTTGGTGGAGTGATGGAGGATAAGTTTGGTTTAGATTTGGAGTTTTTAAGACCTAGCTTTTGGCTTGTTGTATTTGGGCAATTTTCATTTGGTGCGACTTATGTCTTATTGTTGGTTTCGGCAAGGCTCAAAAAGTTTGACCAGACACTCCAAGAGGCGGCGCTAAGCTTAAGGGCTAGTAGGTTAGAGGCTATTTGGTATGTCACGATACCATTTTTACGACCTGCGATGATTGGAGCTTTTGTTGTAGCATTTTTGATAAGTTTTTCAAACTTTAATACTACGATTTTTCTTGTAGGGTCAGACCCGACTCTTCCTGTTGATCTGTATTCGCGTATAAAATTTAGTTCAACCCCTGTTTTGAATGCTGTATCGTTTATGATTGTGGCTTTTATAACTGTTGTTGCGGTTTTAAATTTAGTTATAAATCGTAAAAAATAAAAAATTGGAACAGTTTATGCTTGTACTCTAAAAATTAAGACTCATTAAATAAAAAATAGTGTATATTAATTTTGATATTATAAAAGAGGAAAGAGTTATGTTGAAAAGTTTATTTATGGGTTCTGTCGTATTGTCTGTGATATTAACAGGTTGTGTAGATGATGGTGGATGTTGCGGTATTCAAGCACTACAAGAAAATAGTGTTGAACCATCTGGAAACATGACACCTATTGCAAATTTTGAAAATTTAAAAATTGTTTCAACTGATATTGGTTGTCAATTTAGTGCAGATGGATCAGCGAGTAAAGATAGTGATGGTAATATCTCCTCTTATGTTTGGACTATAGATACAGCTGAAGTTTCAACAGTTATAAATCCAACTAATGTATCTATAGCTTGTGATATAACAACATCTGATCCAATAGTATGTTTAAGTGTTGTAGATGATAAAAATGCATCAAGTATTTCAAAATGTACAACGGTGAAAATAACTGGTAATTTAGAGCCAAAATCTGAACCAAAACCAACACTTTTTCCGCCTACTGCTGTGATTGGTTATACTAAAGCAGTTGGTGAAGAGGCGTATTATTTTAATTGTAATGAGAGTTATGATAATGATGCTATTGATAGTGACAATAATCCTGAAAACGATAACGGAGTTATTAGTTGCCACTGGACGATATTTAAAACAGATTTTGATGGAAGTACAACAGAAATACCACATGAAGAAGATGGATTTTTAAAATGGGTTTTAACATCGCCTGACAAATACTCAGCTCTTCAAGTGACACTTAAAGTTGTTGATGATGATAATCAAAGTGGGACAATAACAAACAGTTATAAGTTGTCTAAAGATTAATAAGTAAAAAATTTAATAGAATTTTTATGAAAAAATATCTTCTAATAGTTCTACTGTTTATTTTTGGTTCTATAAATTTGCATGGGGAGAGGAAAAAAGTGGAGTTTAAAAAGTTAACAGCTGAGGAGGAGCAGGTTATTGTGCATAAAGATACAGAGATGCCCTATAGCGGAAAGTATGATAAATTTTATGAAAAAGGAGTATATAAGTGCAAAAGATGTGGAGTTTCACTATATAATTCATCAGACAAATTTAACTCTGGTTGTGGATGGCCTAGCTTTGATGATGAGATAGATGGTGCCATCAAAAGAGTTCCAGATGTTGACGGTAAGCGTATAGAAATCGTTTGTGCAAATTGTGATGGACATTTGGGGCATGTGTTTGAAGGAGAACAATTTACGCCTAAAAATAGTAGACATTGTGTTAACTCTATCTCGATAGAGTTTGAATCGGCAACAAAACAAAATAGTAAAAAAACATATTTTGCCGGTGGGTGTTTTTGGGGTATTGAGTACCATTTTGAAAAAATACCAGGCGTTATCTCTGCTGATAGTGGCTACATGGGAGGGTATAAAAAAAACCCAACTTATAAAGAGGTAATTAGTGTAAATACAGGACATTTAGAAGTTGTTGAAGTGACTTACGATCCTTCAAAAGTTAGCTTTGAGACTTTAACAAGACTATTTTTTGAGATCCACGATCCTACACAAGCAAATGGTCAAGGCCCAGATATCGGTAGTCAATACCTTTCTGCAATTTTTTATAATAATGAACAAGAAAAAGAGGTATCTAAAAAGTTGATAGATATCTTAGAGTTAAAAGGGTTGAGAATTGCTACAAATTTAATTGACGCTAAAAAACACCCATTTTATGCGGCTGAAGATTATCATCAAGATTATTATAAAAAACATAACAAAGAGCCATACTGTCATAGCTATGTTAAAAGATTTTAGCATGGGGAGAAATTATTTCTCCTCCTTATTGTAAAAGTTTCTCTTTGAGTTGTAGTAGTTGCGTTTTGTAGCTTTGTATCTTATCTCTATTGTCTTCTATACTTTGAACCATTGCATCATATTGGGTTTGTAGCTTTGATCTAAGTTTCGTGATGCCCTTTGTTGTATCGGCTAATTGGGATTTTTTATCATCAATTGTTGCAGCAAGGGCTAATTTTTTTGTAGTCAATGTAAAGTTCTCTTTTTTGAGCTCTTCTGCTTCATTGTGCAATCCTTTATACGAGTCATATTTTTGTTGATACAGTATAGTTTTATCAGATAGATCCTGTTTAAGTGTAGTTTTATAATCATCAATTTTTGTTATATCTTCTAGGTTCAACACTGTTTTGAGTGATTTTATCTCTTTTGTATTGTTGCCTAAAATATCTGTCTGTTTTTGGTATACACTTTTAAGATCTGTGGTTTTTGTCTCTACTGTTAATTTATCTATTTCAAGCTTATTAATCTCATCTTTAAATTTTGCTATTGTTGTATCTGCGTTGTTTGATTTTTCATCATACTCTTTAATTTTAGCTATATTTTTATCTTTTTTCATCATTATGGAGTTTGAGTTTAATTTGTGAGTGTCAATTTTCTGTTTTAATCCACTGATTGCTGGTTTATGTGTTTGATAGGCTTTTAATTTGGTATATAAATAACCAAAAACAAGCCCAGCTCCAAGTGCTGTGGCCAAACAAATTTTCATATCATTTATCAAATTTATTAAGATATCAGTCATGGTTATCTCCCTTGTTTAATATATTTTGCACTTGCACTGAAGAGTTTCTGTTTTAAGTTGGCAAAGAAACCTTTCTCTTCATTTTTGTTGATAATTTTATCTACAACATCAAAAGCGACTTTTTCACCGGCATCTACCTTCTCATTGATATATTTGAATGCATACTCATAGTTGAGAGCTTTTTGTTTTGTCTCTTTGATATCATTAAAAATTTCAGACTTTTTAGTATCAAACTCATCTTCAATCTCTTTTGTTTTTTTATTCTCTATTTTGATCTCTTCTTCCATCTCATCGATACCCTTTTTAAGATTTGTTATCTTAGTTTCCAAGGAGGCTCGCTCATCGATCAATTGTGGAATCTGTTGGCTTAAAGTTTCAATCTCTCTGTTTTTATCTGTTGTTTTTTGCGCATAGTCTCTGATTTGATCTTTTTGTTCTAAAATTTCATCTCTGTTTAAGGTTAATACATTTAACTCATTTGAAGCTATTTTTATTTTTTCATCAATAGAATTGAAATTTTCTTGGAGCTTTTTTTGTACGAGGTTTAAATTTTCACAGTCAATTTTTAATCTACTGCTTTGATCTGTAAGATCTGAAATAAAGTTTTCTTTAGAGCTATTTTTATCTTTAATTTGGAAGAGTTGCTTTTCGCTGTTTTCAAAGTTAAAAGAGGCACGGTTTAACTCTTCTAATGCTATTTTGTCACTATTTACAAGTTTATAAAATTTTTCCTTATATCCTTTTCGATATGTTTGTCGTCTTAAGATCCACCCGATACTAAAACCTATCAACAGTGCAATTACCATCAACAAAATCATATATAACTCCAGTGTTGTCATGCTACTCTCCTCTTTTTAAGTGTATTTCAACACGTCTGTTGATTGTATTACTTGGATTTTCATAGATAGGTCTCTCTTCACCATAACCTACAGCTTCAATTTGTAGACTCTGTAATTCATTGTTTAAAAGATATTTTTTGACAGCATCTGCTCTTTTTTGACTAAGTGTTTTGTTGTAGTTGGCATCTCCTCTTGAGTCTGTATGCCCTTCAATGGTAAGTGATATATTATCAAGTTTGTTAACAGTTGTGATAATTTTATCAAGGATTGCTTTACTCTTTGAAGTGATTTTATCACTATTAAATTTAAAATAGATTGGATTAGTCTTCAAAAGTTCATTAACTTCACTCTGTGTTTTTTCTATCATTTTTGGTTCTTCTAACACTTTTTTTTCAGGTACTTCAGCTATCTCAACTTCTTGCTCTTTTTCTATTGTCTCTGGTAAGATCTTGGTAATCTTTGGTGTAATTGTTGTGAGGTTTTGTATCTCAAAAATTTTTGGGTTAAATGATTTTAAAAGAGTGATTAAAATTTTTGCCTCTTCATCATCTTTTAGTTCGCCTTCAAGTTTAACGAGATAACCATCTATCAATATAGTGCCATTTTTAATATTTTTATCTTTGAGAAATGAGGCGATTTTTATAGCATCACTTTGCCAAGTGGCATCTTTTACATTTTTATCAAACGATAAATCTTGTGTACATGTGTCACTTTGACAATACTCCAGTATAAATTTTTCTAAAATTTGATTTTTGTCACTTATAGATAGTTTGGCACTAAGTGCTTTACCGTCTTTTGTACTATAAACAAACATTGGCTGGTCAGGCTCTGCGCTCTGTATAGGCTCTGGGATTGGTACAGGTTCTGATTTGGGAGTTGGGATGGGCTTAGATTTTACTGATGCTTGTAATGGTGTAATTTTTCCTGCTAATTGGTCATATTTGGTTAAAAGATGGTCCCTGTTTTCATTGATACATTTATATGTTAAAAATGCACCTGCTAACAGACTAAGTAGTAGGATAAGTTTGCTTCCCATGGCATGCTCCTGATAGTAGTTTCAAGTTTTTGTACTAAAATTATAATGCGCAATTGTACATCATATGACCTTTAAGTCAATAATTAAGTATTAGAAGACAACAATTTGGTATAATATTTCTCAATATTTTTCAAAAGGTAAGGTTTTGTCATTTTTATACGATAAACACTCACATTTTAATTTAGCCAATTTAGTGACTTTTTCAAATATAAGTGCAGGTATCATAGCTTTGTATTTTATACAAGAGGGTAATTTTTTTATAGCTATTGTGTTGGCTTGGATTGCTGGTGGACTTGATATACTTGATGGAAAGATTGCTAGAAAATACAATCTTTCATGTGAGTTTGGTATACAAATCGACTCATTCGCTGATTTTATCTCTTTTGTTGTGATGCCGTCATTTTTGCTTTTTTATGCAATACAAAAAGATAGTGGTTTTGAGACATTTGTAGTAGGTATAGTTTGTATCTACTATATAATAAGCGGTTTAAGAAGATTGATAGAATTTAATATCCAAAGTAAAGAGGGTGAAGTTGCAAAATATTTTATCGGAGTTCCAACACCCTTAGGTGCGATACTCCTATGGGTGCTTTATCTAGTCTATTCATATGATGCTATCACAAGTTTATATCTGTTGTTACCGTTAATTGCAATAGTTGCATATTTATTAAACTCAAAGGTAAAAATTCCACATCCATAAAATCAAACTTAAAAAAATTATATATTTGTTGCAATATCTTTAATTTTAAAATAGTTTTTCTTCCTTGTAAAAAGGAAGAAAAACTAAGCAATTTCTTGTCAAAAGCCCAAAACTTCTTGACATTACAACTCTTTTTTAGTATACTCCACCTTCAAATTTATGTCAGAATTACTTTTGACGAGTTCTTTTAAGGAAAATTATGGAAAAAATTAGACTTAAGCTTAAGGCTTATGATCATAGGGTTTTAGATAGATCAGTTTCGGCTATTGTCGATTCAGTGAAGAGAACCGGTGCTGAGATAAGAGGTCCAATACCTCTACCTACAAAAATCAAAAAGTACACTGTACTTAGATCGCCGCATGTAAACAAAGATTCAAGAGAACAATTCGAAATGAGAATGCATTCACGACTAATCGATATCGTATCTGCAACAACTGATACAGTTGATTCACTCATGAAGCTTGATCTTGCTCCAGAGGTTAATGTCGAAGTAAGAGCAATGGGTAAGTAAGGGAGAGATGATGGAATTTATAGTAGAAAAAATTGGAATGAGTAGAACGATAACAGTTCCAAGTATTCCTGTAACACTTGTAAAAGTTATTGATGCTAAAGTATGCGAAGTAGATGAAAGTAAAAGAGCTATTGTTGCTTACTCTAATGGTAAGAAAAACAATAAAACTATTAATGGACAACAAAAAAAGTATAATTTAACAGCAGAGTTTAATAGATTTATCACGCTAAGTGTGACAAATAGTGAAGCCGGTGATCTTGATGCAGCAGTTTTAAGTGACTCAAATATAGTTAAAACAACTTTTAATACAAAAGGTAGAGGTTTTACTGGCGCTATTAAAAGACACGGTTTTTCAGGAGGTCCTGGAGCTCATGGTTCTAGATTTCATAGACGAGTTGGTTCAATTGGTAATGCAGAGTGGCCAGGGCGAGTACAAAGAGGTAAAAAAATGCCAGGACATTATGGTAATACACAAGTAACAGTTAAAAATGAAATAGTTTCATTTGATACAGAAACAGGTGTATTAGCACTAAAAGGTGCAGTACCTGGTGCAAATGGTGCACTTGGAAAAATAAGGATTGTTAAATGAGCAAAGCAGTAGTGCTAGATAGCAAGTTTGAAAAAAGTGCAGAGATTGATTTGCCAGAGAGTTTTAGTGATATTAATTCACATAACTTATATCTATATGTGAAGTCTTACCAAGCAGCACTTCGGGCAAATACTGCCGTAACAAAGACAAGAAGTGAAGTAAGAGGCGGTGGTAAAAAACCATTTGCACAAAAAGGTGGCGGACGAGCAAGAGCTGGATCAACTAGAAGTCCAATTTGGGTTGGCGGTGGAGTTGCACACGGACCTAAAAACAATAGAAATTATATGCAAAAAGTCAACAAAAAGCAAAAAAAACTTGCACTGAATTTTGCATTAAATGAAAAAGCAGAAGCTGGTAAGCTATTGATTGTTGATAGTATATCTATAGAATCAGGAAAGACAAAAGATGCGTTTGCATTTGTAAATGCTTTAAATGTTAGAGATGTTTTAGTGGTTAAAGATTTGGTAGATGAGAAGAGCTTTTATGCATTTAGAAATCTTGACAATGCATATCTTGTTGAAGGTAATGAATTAAACGGATACACAGCTGCTGCTTTTGAAGCAATTGTGATAGAAAAAAGTGTTTTTGAGACACTAACAAAAGAGGGCTAAGATGGCAGATATTACAGATATTAAATCAATACTTTATACTGAAAAAAGTTTAACTCTTCAAGAAGATGGGGTTGTTGTAATTCAAACAAGTCCAAGAATGACAAAAAATGGTTTAAAAGAGGTTTTAAGAGAGTATTTTGGTTTTATTCCTTTGAGAGTTAATTCTATGAACCAAAAAGGTAAAGTTAAAAAGTTTAAAGGTATCCCAGGAAAAAGAGATAATTTCAAAAAATTTTATGTCACTCTTCCTGAAGGTGCAAAAATAGAAAGTTTGGAGGTATAAGATGGCAATTAAATCATATAGACCTTATACACCTAGCCGAAGATATATGACAGGGTTAGACTCTAGTGATATTACTGCAAAAGCTAGTGTTCCGTCGCTATTAAAAAAATTACCAAGAAGTGCGGGTAGAAATAACCACGGTAGAATCACTTCAAGACATAGAGAAGCAGGGGCTAAAAAGCATTATAGAATTATCGATTTTAAAAGAAGAAAGTTTGACATCGAAGGTACTATTAGTGCAATTGAGTACGATCCATATAGAAATTGTAGAATTGCTCTTGTTACTTATGTTGATGGAGAAAAAAGATATATCATTCAGCCTTCAGGTATCAAAGTAGGTGATAAGATTCAAGCTTCTGAAAAAGGTCTTGATATCAAGCCTGGAAATGCAATGAAGATGAAAAATATACCTATTGGAACAATTATTCATAATATTGAGATGAAACCTGGTAAGGGTGCTCAGATAGCTAGAAGTGCAGGTGGTTATGCTCAACTTATGGGTAAAGAAGAGAAATATGTAGTACTTCGTCTTCCAAGTGGTGAGATGAGGCAGATATTATCTGAGTGTATGGCAACGATTGGTACTGTTGGTAGTGAAGATTGGGCAAATGTTGTTATCGGTAAAGCAGGACGAAATCGTCATCGTGGAATTAGACCTCAAACTAGAGGTTCTGCCATGAACCCAATCGATCACCCTCACGGTGGTGGTGAAGGTAAGACCAATGCAAGTAGACATCCTGTAAGTCCTTGGGGTATGCCTACTAAGGGTTATAAAACTAGAAGAAAAAAAGCTAGTGATAAGTTGATTATCTCTAGAAAAAAAGGAAGATAGATGGCTAGAAGTCTAAAAAAAGGTCCATTTATTGATGGTCACTTACTCAAAAAAGTAATCAAAGCCAAAGAGGGTGGAGATAAAAAACCTATCAAAACTTGGTCAAGAAGAAGTACAATCTTACCTGATATGATTGGTTTTACTTTTTCAGTTCACAACGGAAGAAATTTTATCCCTGTATACATCACAGAGAACCACATCGGATATAAGCTTGGCGAATTTGCTCCAACAAGAACATTTAAGGGTCATAAGGGCTCTGTTCAAAAGAAAATAGGTTAAGGGTAGAGTATGAGTAAAGCAACACTAAAATTTATCCGCCTTTCACCTACAAAAGCAAGGTTAATTACTAGAGAAGTTCAAGGTATGAATGCAGAACTAGCACTTGCAAGTTTAGAATTTATGCCAAACAAAGCTGCTGGAATTATCGCTAAAGTTATTGCATCTGCAGTTGCAAATGGTGATTATGAGCCAGAGGAAGTTACAATACTCTCATGTAGAGTAGATAAAGGTCCAGTTCTTAAAAGATTTAGACCAAGAGCTAGAGGTTCGGCTTCTAGGATTTTAAAACCAACTTCACATATTTTCGTAGAGGTGGGAACAGCTTCTGTAGAAGATGAAAAACCAAAAAAAGAGCAAAAATCAGAGCCTATAAAAAAAGAGCAAAAACCTCTCAAAGAAGAAGTAAAAAAAGAGGCACCTAAAAGTGTATCAAAAGAGGTTGACTTAAATGACCTTAAACTTCTCTCTGGTGTTGGACCTGCTATGGAGAAAAAACTTCATGCTGAGGGTATCAAAACTATAAACCAAATTGCAGATATGAGTTCTGAGGAGATTGCCAAACTAGATGAAAAAATTGGTATAAAAGGCAAAATAGAAGATACTTGGATGGCTGAAGCTAAAGAGCTAATAAATCAAAATAATAAGAAGGAGTCTTAAAGATGGGTCAAAAAGTTAATCCTATTGGTCTTAGATTGGGTCTAAATAGAAATTGGGACTCAAGATGGTACCCATCTTCTGAGTCCACTGTTACAAATATTGGCGAAGATCACAAAATCAGAACTTTTATAAAAAAAGAGCTCTATTATGCAGGTGTTAGTCAAATTATTATAGAGAGAACTGCAAAAAAACTTAGAGTTACTATAGTTTCTGCGCGTCCTGGAATTATCATTGGTAAAAAGGGTGCAGATATTGAGAAGCTTAGAGTTAAGCTTGATAAACTTGTTGGAAAGCCAGTTAATGTAAATATCAAAGAAGAGAGAAAACCTCAAGCTTCAGCACAACTTGCAGCTGAAAATGTTGCAACACAACTAGAGAGAAGAGTTGCATTTAGAAGAGCTATGAAAAAAGTTATTCAAGGTGCTATGAAAAGTGGTGCTAAGGGTATTAAAGTTTCAGTAGCAGGAAGACTTGGTGGAGCTGAGATGGCTAGGACTGAGTGGTATTTAGAAGGACGTGTTCCTCTTCATACCCTAAGAGCAAAAATTGATTATGGTTTTGCAGAAGCTCAAACTACTTATGGAATTATAGGTGTAAAAGTTTGGATTTTTAAAGGTGAAGTGTTAGCTAAAGGTATTCAAGCTGAGAAAAAAGAGCCTTCAAAACCTAGAAGTAAAAGAAGAGGTGAATAACCATGTTAATGCCAAAAAGAACAAAATATAGAAAGCAGATGAAAGGAAGAAATAGAGGTAAATCTTATAGAGGTAACTCTATTGCTTTTGGTGAAATTGCACTTAAAGCTACAGAAGCTGGTCGTATTGGTTCTCGTCAAATTGAAGCAGCTAGGATTGCAATGACTAGACATGTGAAAAGAGAAGCAAAATCTTGGATCAGAGTTTTTCCTGATAAGCCTTTGACAGCTAAGCCATTAGAGACAAGAATGGGTAAAGGTAAAGGTGCAGTTGATAGATGGGTTATGAATATTAAGCCCGGTAGAATTATTTTTGAGATGGCAGGAGTTAGTGAAGAGTTAGCGCGTGAAGCGTTGACATTGGCTAAACATAAATTGCCTTTCAAGACAAAAATTGTAACTCGAGAGATAGAAAATGAAATATACTGATTTGAAAGATAAAGATACAAAAGCGTTAAGCGAATTGTTAAAAGAGAAAAAGTTACTGCTTTTTAAGTTGAAATCAAAGCTTAGAACTATGCAGTTAAACAATCCAAATGAAATTAGAGAAGTTAAAAAAGATATAGCAAGAGTTCAAACTGCTATAACTTCAGCTTCAAGAGAGGCATAAGTATGGCTTTAAAAGAGATAACAGGAAAAGTAGTAAAAATTGCTGGTAATAAAACAGCAACTATGGTAGTTGAGAGAAGAGTTATGCATCCAAGATATCACAAAATCGTAAAGAGATTTAAAAAGTATCTTATTCATGATGAGAATAACGAAGCAAAAGCAGGTGACATTGTAAAAGCTAAAGAGTGTAAACCATTGTCAAAAAATAAATCTTTTACACTTACACAAGTTGTGCAAAAAGGAGTTGAGTAATGATCCAAGGTTTTACTAGACTTGCAGTTGCTGACAATAGTGGTGCAAAAGAGATTATGTGTATAAAAGTTCTTGGTGGTAGTAAAAGAAGATATGCAAGTGTTGGTGATGTAATCGTTGCATCAATTAAAAAAGCTACACCTAATGGAAAAGTAAAAAAAGGTCAAGTTATAAAAGCTGTTGTTGTTAGAACAAAAAAAGAGATTCAAAGAGAAAACGGCTCTTTAATTCGTTTTGATGAAAATGCTGCTGTTATACTTGATGCAAAAAGTGAGCCTATTGGAACTCGTATTTTTGGCCCAATTGGTCGTGAAGTTAGATATGCAGGTTATATGAAAATTGTATCACTTGCACCGGAGGTTTTATAATGGCTTTAAAAATTAAAAAAGGCGATACTGTTAAAATTATAGCAGGTGATGATAAAGGCAAAGAAGCAGAAGTGCTAAAAGTTATGCCTAAATCTTCACAAGTGGTAGTTTCTGGTTGTAAATTGGTTAAAAAATCGATCAAGCCAACAGAGAAAAGTCCACAGGGTGGTTTTGAGAGTAAAGAGATGCCTATTCATATTTCAAATGTTGAAAAAGTAGAAGGTTAAGAGATGGCTAGACTTAAAGATAAATTTATAAATGATGTAAAACCAGCTTTGGTAAAAGAGTTTGATATCAAAAATCCTATGCAAATTCCTGCATTAGAGAAGATATCAATTAGTGTTGGTGCAGGCGAAGAGGCAAAAGATAGTAAAATATTACAAAATATTCAAGATACGATTTCATTGATTGCAGGTCAGCATGCAGTTGTTACAAAAGCTAAAAAATCAATTGCAGGTTTTAAACTTAGAGAAAACTATCCAATAGGTGTAAAAGTGACTCTTCGTGGAGAGAATATGTATACTTTTTTAGATAAGCTTATCTCTATTGCACTTCCTAGAGTGAGAGATTTTAGAGGTGTTGCTAGAAATGGATTTGATGGAAGAGGTAACTACAGTTTTGGATTGGATGAACAGCTTGTCTTTGCTGAAGTAAAATTTGATGATATTATAAAAACACATGGTATGAACATCACAATTGTGACAACAAGTGAAGATGACAAAGAGTCTTTAAAATTGTTAGAGTTAATGGGCATGCCATTTGCAAAGGAGCGCGTGTAATGGCAAAAAAATCGATGATAGCAAAAGCTAAGAGAACTCCAAAGTTTTCAAGTAGAGCTTATACAAGATGCCAAATTTGTGGTAGACCGCATTCAGTTTTAAGAGATTTTGGAATTTGTAGAATCTGTTTTAGAAAAATGGCAAATGAGGGTAAATTACCTGGCGTTAAAAAATCAAGTTGGTAGGGGATAGATATGGTAAATGATTTAGTAGCAGATGCACTAACAAGAATTAGAAATGCCTCTATGAGAAAGTTAGAAGTGACACAGCTTTTACACTCAAAACTTGTAGAGTCAGTTGTTAAGATAATAGCTGAAAAAGATTATATCGAAAGTTATAATGTAATTGAAAATGGCAATAAAAAATTAATCAAAGTAGTTTTAAAATATGATGAGCATGGAGAGAGAGTAATCACTGAAGTGAAGATGATTTCCAAACAAGGTCGTCGTGTTTATAAGCCATCTTCTGAAATAAAAAAGTTTAAAAATGGTTATGGAACAATAGTAGTTAGTACCTCAAAAGGTGTAATGAGTAATGAAATTGCATACAAAGAGGGTGTAGGTGGCGAACTTATCTGTAGTATATGGTAAGCGTTGAACTTTACGGCATTCGATTATATTTCGTAGACAAGTAAAAGGAAAAAAATGTCAAGAATAGGAAAACAACCGGTTTTGATTCCAGCGGGGGTTGAAGTTGGTTTAAATGGTGGAATTTTATCTTTTAAAAAAGGTAATGTACAAAAAGAGTTAGATACAAAAGAGTTAGTAAATATAAAAGTAGAGAATAATGAAATCGTTTTCACTCCAAAAGGTGATGATCGAGAGAATAGAGCATTTTGGGGTACTTTTAGAGCAATAAGCAATAATATCATTGTAGGTTTAATACAAGGATATGAGAAAAAACTTGAAATTAATGGTGTTGGATATAAAGCTGCTGTTAAAGGTAATGTGCTAGAGCTCAATCTTGGGTTTTCGCATCCAATTAATTATGACTTCCCTAAAGATATACAAATTGCTGTAGAGAAAAATTTAGTTACTATTAAGGGCAATGACAAACAAGTCGTGGGTCAAATTGCAGCAGAGATTAGAAGTTTTAGACCACCTGAACCGTACAAAGGAAAAGGTGTTAAATATCAAGATGAGCATATTATCAGAAAAGCTGGTAAGACAGCGGCTAAGTAAGGGATATAAATGAGATCAAAATTATTAAAACAGAAAAGTGCATTAAAAGCAAGAAGAGTAAGAAGAGTAAGAGCTAAAATTTCAGGAACGGAATCTGTTCCAAGAGTTGCATTTGTAAAATCTACTAGATATTTATATGCTCAGGCAATTGATGATGTCGCTGGAAATACACTAGCGAGTGTTGACGGGAAAAAAGAGGGTCAAAAAGCAAACAAAGAGTCAGCATCTGCTGTTGCTAAAGTATTTGCAGAAACCTTAAAAGCAAAAGGTATTGAAAAAGTTGTTCTTGATAGAAGAGGCGATAAGTATCATGGCGTGGTAGCGGCTTTTGCCGATGGACTAAGAGATAACGGAATAACACTGTAAGGATCAATGGATATGGAAAATATTAATAGAGAAGATTTTGAAGAGGTTATCGTTAACATCGGCAGAGTAACAAAAGTTGCAAAGGGTGGTAGAAGATTTAGATTTACTGCACTTGTCGTTGTTGGTAACAGAGAGGGAATTATTGGATTTGGTACTGGTAAAGCAAAAGAGGTTCCAAATGCAATTAAAAAAGGGGTTGATGATGCGTTTAAAAACCTGACACATGTTAATGTAAAAGGTTCAACAATAGCTCATGACATAGAAGTTAAGTTTAATTCAAGCAGAATTTTGTTAAAACCTGCATCTGAAGGTACAGGTGTAATTGCTGGTGGTGCAACAAGACCTGTTTTAGAACTTGCTGGAATTAAAGATATTTTGACAAAATCTTTAGGTTCAAATAACCCGGGAAATTTAGTAAGAGCTACTGTAAAAGCGCTTACAATGATAAAGCAATAATTTAAGGATAGTTTATGGGATTACATAATTTAACACCTGCACCTGGTTCGACTAAGGGCAGAAAAAGAGTAGGTCGTGGACAAGGTAGTGGTATGGGTAAAACTGCATCACGTGGGGCAAACGGTCAAAAAAGTAGATCAGGTTATAAAATAAAAAGAGGTTTTGAAGGTGGACAACAACCTTTGCAAAAAAGACTTCCAAAAGTTGGTTTTAGTTCACGCGTTGTAAAACCATATAGTATCAGTATCGATAGAGTTCCAAAAATTGCAGAGCTTGATGAGATCACAATAAAGTCAATTAAAACAGTTCATAAAATGCAAAATAGTATAAAAAAAGTAAAACTCATTGGCTTAGGTGCAAAGGAGTTAGCTTCAAAAATTAAAGATGAGAATGTACTTTATACTGGTATGAACAAATGAGTAAAGACTTAACAAATAAGATATTAATCACGCTTGGTTTCTTATTTGCCTATAGGATTCTCTCCTATGTGCCTGTTCCTGGTGTAAATGTTGATGTTATTAAGCAATTTTTTGATGCAAATTCTAACAATGCACTTGGAATGGTAAATATGTTTAGTGGTGATGCTGTAAGTCGTCTTAGTATCATTTCACTAGGTATTATGCCATATATTACCGCCTCAATTATCATGGAGCTTCTTGCAGCTACCTTTCCTTCGTTAGCTCAAATGAAAAAAGAACGAGATGGCATGACAAAGTATATGCAAATTATCAGGTATGCAACTGTAGTAATTACATTTTTTCAAGCCATTGGTGTTTCGATGGGTCTTCAAAGCTTAGGAAGTGCCAGTAATCCTGCTATTATGATTGATATGAGTCTATTTATACCTATTGCGGCTTTTTCTATGTTAGCGGGTACTATGATGTTAATGTGGATAGGTGAACAGATTACCCAGCGCGGTATTGGTAATGGTATATCGTTGATTATTTTTGCAGGTATTGTTTCAGGTATTCCTTCTGCAATTGGTGGAACTGTAAATCTTATCAATACAGGAGAGTTAAATTTCTTGGCTGTAATTGGAATGATTGCTGTTATTTTGATTACTATTGGAGTTATTATTTATGTTGAGTTGGGCGAGAGGCGTGTACCTATCTCTTATTCTAGAAAAACTATGATGGATAATCAAAACAAAAGAGTTATGAATTATATTCCGATAAAGGTCAATTTAAGTGGTGTAATTCCACCTATTTTTGCCTCTGCGATATTGATGATGCCAGCAACCTTGCTTCAAGGTAGTACTAACCCTACAGTATTGGCAATTTCAGATGCATTGAGCCCTGGTGGATATATGTTTAATATACTGATGTTTTTGTTTGTTGTATTTTTTGCGTATTTTTATGCTTCTATTGTATTTAATGCAAAAGATATATCTGAAAACTTAAAAAAGCAGGGTGGATTTATACCAGGTGTTAGACCAGGTAAAAGTACTGCTGAATTTATAAATGAAGTTGCAGGAAGACTTACTACAAGTGGAGCAATCTATCTTGGTCTTATATCTACATTGCCATTTATTATAGTAAAATCTATGGGAATACCATTTTATTTTGGTGGTGTTGCTGTACTAATTGTAGTTCAAGTTGCACTTGATACCATGCGAAAGATTGAAGCTCAAGTTTATATGAATAAATATAACACACTAGGTAATGTTGGACTTTAATTAGATGGCTATTTCTATCAAGAAACCCTTAGAGATTGATAAACTAAGGGTTTCAAACTCATATGTCGCAAAAGCCTTAAATCATCTTGAAACTTATGTTCGTAGTGGCATGACACTTAACGAAATAAATGCTATGGGTGAAGATTTTATCTCATCACTTGATGCAAGAGCTTCATTTAAAGGTCTTTACGGATTTCCATCAGGGGTTTGTACCTCTTTAAATAGTGTTATTATCCATGGTATTCCAAATGATGATGTTGTCAAAGATGGTGATATATTGGGACTTGATATAGGGATTGAAAAAGATGGTTGGTTTGGTGATGCTGCTATTACGCTTCCTATTGGAGAGATAAGTGCTGAAGATGAGAAGTTGATAGCTTGCTCATATAATGCACTCAATTTTGCGATAGATATTATAAAACCAGGTATGCGTTTTAAAGAGCTTAGTTTTGAGCTTGAAAATTTTATTGTTAATGCTGGATATGTTCCTTTAAGAGGATTTTGTGGTCATGGCATAGGTAAAAAGCCTCATGAAGAGCCTGAGATTCCAAACTATTTAGATGGGAAAAATCCAAAACAGGGTCCAAAAATAAAAAATGGTATGGTCTTTTGTATAGAGCCGATGATTTGTCAAGTTAGTGGAAAAGCAGTTATACTTGATGATAAATGGTCGGTTGTTTCAGAAGACAATTTAAGAGGTGCTCACTATGAGCATACAGTAGCTGTTATAAATAATAGAGCCGAAATTCTTTCGGTGCAATAGGAGAATATATGGCAAAAGATGATGTAATTGAGATTGATGGTAAAGTTGTTGAAGTTTTACCAAATGCAACTTTTCAAGTTGAACTTGAAAACAAGCACAAGGTGCTATGTCACATAGCTGGAAAGATGCGTATGCACTATATAAAGATTATGCTTGGTGATAAAGTCAAGGTTGAGTTAACACCTTATAGTCTTGATAAAGGTAGAATCACTTTTAGATATAAGTAAAACCTTATAATACTTAGAGTATAATGCGCGACTCTGTTAATAGAATGACGGGACTATAAGAAGAATAATTGATAGAAGCCCACTGTTTTTTCAATTATTGGTTTATATTTAATTTCAATAGACCATTTCGTTCGTTATTTGAAAGTGGAAATAGAACTTAGGAGATAATGGTGAAAGTAAGACCATCAGTTAAGAAAATGTGTGATGATTGCAAAATCATTAAAAGAAGAGGTGCAGTCAGAGTGATCTGCAAAAATCCAAAACATAAACAGAGACAAGGATAAACATGGCTAGGATTTCTGGTGTAGATTTACCAAAAAAGAAGAGAATTGAGTATGGACTTACTTATATTTTTGGGATCGGTTTAAAAAGTTCGCGTGATATTTTGACAAAAGCTGGTATTTCGTTTGATAAAAGAGTACATGAGCTAAGTGAAGATGAAGTTGCGAGTATTCGTAAAGAGATTCAAGCGGATTATAGAGTAGAGGGTGATCTTAGAAAACAAGTTGCTATGGATATCAAAAGTCTTATGGATTTAGGTAGTTATAGAGGACTTAGACATAGAAAAGGTTTACCGGTTCGTGGACAAAAAACAAAAACAAATGCAAGAACAAGAAAAGGCAGAAAAAAGACTGTCGGCTCGGCATAGGGAGTAGGGTATGGCAAAAAGAAGAGTTACTAGAAAAAAAGTTGCAAAGAAAAATATAGCTAAAGGTATTGTCCATATTGCTGCTACATTTAACAATACAGTTGTTACTATTACAGATGAGATGGGCAATGTTATCGCTTGGAGTAGTGCAGGAAGTCTTGGTTTTAAGGGTAGTAAAAAATCGACTCCTTATGCTGCACAAGAGGCGGTGGATGCAGCTATAGCAAAAGCAATGGATCATGGTATTAAAGAGGTTGGAATTAAAGTTCAAGGGCCAGGTTCTGGTCGTGAAACTGCAGTAAAAAGAGTTGGTGCTATTGAAGGTATAAGAGTTTATTTCTTTAAAGATGTAACTCCACTTCCACATAATGGCTGTAGACCGCCAAAACGAAGAAGAGTGTAGGGAGGATTAGATATGTCAAGATATAGAGGACCGGTAGAAAAAATTGAGAGAAGGTTGGGTGTATCTCTTGCACTTAAAGGTGAGAGAAGATTAGCAGGTAAAAGTGCAATAGAAAAAAGACCATATGCACCAGGACAACACGGACAAAGAAGAACAAAAATTAGTGAGTATGGTTTACAACTAAGAGAAAAACAAAAAGCAAAGTTTATGTATGGTGTTAGTGAAAAACAATTTAGAAGATTGTTCCAAGATGCTAACAGAATGGAAGGAAACACAGGTGCAAATCTTATTTCATTAATTGAAAGAAGATTGGATAATGTAGTTTATAGGATGGGTTTTGCAACTACAAGAAGTTTTGCAAGACAACTTGTAACTCACGGTCACCTTTTGGTTGATGGAAAAAAAGTTGATATACCATCGTTTAGAGTAAAACCTGGACAAAAAATAGAGATCAAAGAGAAGTCAAAAAGTAATCCACAAGTAGTAAGAGCTGGTGAGTTAACTGCTCAAACTGGAATTGTTCCTTGGGTTGATGTTGAGATTGATAAGGGATATGGAATATTTACAAGACTTCCTGAGCGCCAAGAGGTTATTATTCCTGTTGAAGAGAGATTAATCGTAGAGCTTTACTCTAAGTAAGCATAAAGGAGATTTAATGAAGAAGATTAGTACATCTTTGTATATGCCACATGAGATAGAGATAGAACAAATTAGTGAAAATAGAGTTAAAATTTTTGCGTATCCTTTTCAATCAGGCTTTGCTATAACGGTTGCACATCCGCTTAGAAGGCTTTTGTATGGAAGTTCTGCTGGTTTTGCTGTAACTTCGCTAAAGATTGATGGTGTAAGTCATGAGTTTGATAGTATTAAAGGGATGGTTGAAGATGTATCTCTGTTTATTTTAAATCTTAAAAAAATAAGATTTAAAATAAAAAATGACTCTAAAAAGGTTGAAGTTAATTACTCTTTTAGTGGACACAAAGATATAATAGGAAGTGATCTTGAAAATGATGATGTCGAAGTAGTTACACCTGATTTTCATCTTACCACTATCAATGAAGATGCGGAATTAAACTTTTCTCTTATTATTGAAAAAGGTATTGGTTATATTCCAAGTGAAGAGTTAAGAGATAGTGTTCCTGATGAATATATTGGTATAGATGCTTTTTTTACTCCTGTGAAAAAAGCGATATATAGTATTGAAAATATGTTGGTTGAAGATGATCCAACATATGAAAAGATTGTATTTGAAATTGAAACAGATGGTCAAATTCCGCCTGTTCAAGCTTTTAAAGAGTCTATTGAAGCGCTCAATGACCAAATTGCTATCTTTGGTAAAGCTATGGATATTGATGTTACATCACCAGAAGATGATTTTGATAATTCTGTAGATATGAGAAAATTGCTTCAAAGTGTTAATGAGATGAATTTAAGTGCAAGAAGCTTTAACTGTTTAGATCGTGCAGAGATTCGCTTTGTTGCTGAGTTATCCACAATGAGTGAGTTGGAGCTAAAAGGACTTAAAAATTTAGGTAAAAAGTCTTTTGAAGAGATAACAAGTAAGCTTGAAGCTATAGGTTTTCCAGTAGGTAGTGAGTTTGATGAAGATTTCTTAAAAGCATTAAATAAAAATATACAAGAGCTAAAAGCTCAATCTGGGGAGATATAAAATGAGACATAAGCATGGCTATAGAAAGTTAGGGAGAACTTCATCTCATAGAAAAGCACTTTTTAAAAACATGTCAATAGCATTGATAAAAAGTGGCAAGATAGAGACAACGCTTCCAAAAGCAAAAGAGTTAAGAAGTTATTTTGAAAAATTGATTACAAAAGCAAGAGTTGGGGATTTTAATACTCATCGTACTATTTTTGCATCACTTCAAGATAAAGAGTGTACTAAGAAATTAGTAGAAGAGATAGCACCGAAGTATAAAGATAGAAATGGTGGCTATACAAGAATTACAAGAACAAGAACTAGACGCGGTGATGCTGCTGATATGGCATTTATCGAATTAGTATAAAAAATTATAATATCTAAGAGAGTTAACCTCTTTTGGGTATTGCTTCTTTAATTTCTAATTGATATTAGATTTAATCTTCACATTTAAACTTTTATGATACAATATCTTCATTATTTATATATAGGGGTGTATATGATTCCATTTACAGATGAGGAGCTTTTACCGGTTGTTGAAAAATCTTTAGAAAAAGTAAAACCAATGTTGGAGCTTGATGGTGGTGGCATGAAACTGTTAGATGTAAAAGGTGGAAAAGTATTTGTTCAGCTACAAGGGGCTTGTGTTGGTTGTGGCTCTAGCAACCAAACTATAAAATACGGCATTGAAAAACAACTTAGAATGGACATACATCCTGAATTAGAAGTGATAAATATAGCTGTTGGTATGGAAGATATGATTGATCAAATTGCAAGTGGAGGGTCATAATTGATAAATTATAAAGAGTTGGCAAATAACTGTTTTTTTAAACGTGAATATAAAAAAGCACTTTTTAACTATTCATTGGCTCTTAAAGATGACCCTGAAGATAAAGAGGCACGTATAGGTGCACTTTTATCAGATATGGCAGATGAGAGAGAAGATGAAGCAGTAGCGCTTTTTGAGTATTATGAGACAACAAAGGTTATTGATAGTGAAAATGCTAATGATAATATTGAGCAAATTATTGATGGTGTTGATTTGAGTGGTGATTATATTTTTGAGCTTCTTGATTCTCTTGAAGAGTATATAGCAAATTTTGAAGATGGAATAGAGTATCAAGATTTTTTAGAGCTTATGCAGAGAAAAGATAGCTTTAAAAGGACGCTTGAAGATATCATGTTTAGTACAAAAATTATCATTCATAAAAAAGAGGATTTTATCGATTTTGTAAATCTTTTAATTGCAAATGATTTTAAAGAGTTAGCACTAAATTACTTGGAAAATGCACTTCTTTATTATCCCAAAGAGCTTTTTTTTCAAAATAAAATTAAGCAATTGGAGCACAAAGGACATTGAAATTTCCGATAGAAAATCAAAAATACAAATTTATAACCGATAGTTCTTTAGAGTGCGATAAACATACAGCTTTTTTACATACAAAACAAAATGATTTATATCTTCAAAGTGTAGAAAAAAATGAAGTTGCTGAGATTTTAACTATTGATGAGTTAAAAGATATCTATAAAGTTGATAGTATTAAAATCATAGGAATTACCGGTACAAATGGCAAGACAACAACAGCAGCTGCTATCTACTCAATGCTTTTGGACTTGGGTAAAAAAGTTGCATTTTCTGGTACTCGTGGACTTTATATAAATGAAGAGCGGGTTGAAAGTAAATCATTAACAACTCCTTCAATTTTAAAAACTTTACATAACATAAATCTTGCTTTAAAACAAGGATGCGAATACTATATCATGGAGGTAAGCTCCCATGCAATTGACCAAGAGAGGATTGAGGGACTTAAATATTCACTAAAAGTTTTTACTAATATTACACAAGATCATTTGGATTATCACCAGAGTTTTTCAGAGTATTTGCGTGTAAAAAGTCTATTTTTTGAAGATGAAGGGCTAAAACTTATAAACAAAGATGCAAAAAAAATTGAGTTTAATTCCAAAAATTGTTATACATATGCTTTAGAAGTACCAGCTTCATTTAATATAATGGCTTACTCTATGAATGGTGGTTTGACTGCTGCAATTAAGCATTTTGATATTCAAGAGCAGTTTCACTCTCCTTTGTATGGATTTTTTAATCTTTACAATATAACAGCAGCAATTGCGTCGGTAAAATTGCTTACTGATTACTCTTTGGCAGATATTTGTAAAGTTTGTGAAAATTTTGCAGGTGTTAGCGGTAGAATGGAAGTTGTGAGCGAAAGACCATTGGTAATAGTTGATTTTGCACATACTCCAGATGGTATGGATAAAGTGCTTGATTGTTTTAAAGATAGAGAAATTTCTGTTGTTTTTGGTGCTGGAGGTGATAGAGACAGCTCAAAAAGAGTTCAAATGGGTAGAGTGGCTGATAGATATGCCAAAAAAATATATCTTACAAATGATAACCCAAGAGGTGAAGAGCCATTAAAGATTTTAGAAGATATTGATAATGGGATAAAAGATAAAGAAAAAGTTACGATACTTCCCAAAAGAGAAGAGGCTATAGAAGTTGCTATTGATGAGTTAGAGGATGGTGAAGTCTTACTTATACTTGGTAAAGGTGATGAGGAGTATCAAGAAATAAAGAGTAAATTTGTCCCATTTGATGATAGAGTTGTAACAAAATCGTATTTAAAAGAAAAATTTAATCGTTAATTGATTAGAATAGATGAGTAAATTATAAATATAGGGGAATTTTATGGGAATACCACAACCAGCGTTTTATATCTTTAAGTGTGAGCAATCATCACCTCCGGGTATGCCAAAACCAAGTTGCGTTAATGAAATGACAAAAGATCTTTTTCAACACTTGGGAATGAAGATAATGGAAAAAGGTTTGATAGCGACTGTTGTACCTGTTAGAACAGCTTGTCTTAATCGTTGCCAATTAGGCCCTGTTATGTTAGTAGAGCCTGGACATCATATGTATGTTGGTCTTACAAAAGAGAAGATTGATAGGATAATAGATGAGCATATAATAGGTGAGAAGCCAGTCACTGAGTATCTGATCGAAGATGAGTTTTGGGACACTGCGCTTTCTCCTTTGGAAGCTATGAAAATGGCAGGAAGATAAGGGTTCTTTATGACAATCGATATGCTTTATAGCAAGCTTCACCGTGCAACTGTAAGTGATGCAAATTTAAATTATGTCGGCTCTATCACTATAGATAGAGAGCTTATGGATGCTGCAAAGCTTAGAGTAGGACAAAAAGTTGAGATTGTTAATATAAATAATGGTGAACGATTTGCCACTTATGTGATTGAAGGCAAAAGGGGCAAGAGAGATATCTGTCTCAATGGTGCGGCTGCAAGAAAAGCTGAAATTGGTGATATAGTGATTATAATTGCTTACGCTAGTATGAGTTTAGAAGAGGCTGAAGTTTTTAAGCCTCATGTTGTCTTGCTTGATAGTGAAAATAATATAGATGAAACGAGAGATTATGTTTGAAAATATGGACTTTAGTAAAATGGGTGAGATGCTTCAAAAAGCCCAAGAGAGTGCAAAAAAGATGCAAGAGGAGAGTGCTAACAAAGAGTTCACCTCTAAAAGTGGCGGTGGCATGATAAAAGTGACTGGAAACGGCAGTGGTGAAATTATTGATATCGATATCGATAATTCACTATTAGAAGATAAAGAGTCACTTCAAATTTTGCTAATTTCTGCTGTTAACGATGTTAATAAAATGATCGAAGAGGATCGAAAACTCGCTACAACTTCTATGTTAGGCGGACTTGGTGCCTTTGGAGGAAAATAGTACAAATAGAATTCTTTTAGATTTTGAAATATTTTTGCATAAACATCTACCTGATGCCAAAAGTTTTCATCCAAGTTACAACAAAGCTCTAAAAGAGATACTAAAAGCTGGTGGTAAGAGGTTTCGTCCACTGATGCTTTTGCAAATTGTAGATGCTTATGAACCATTGTTAGTTGACAATGCTTTTTGGATTGCATCAGCTATTGAAATGCTTCATACTTATTCACTCATACACGATGATTTGCCAACCTTTGATAACTCAGATCTAAGACGCGGACATCCTACACTTCATGTTACTTATGATGAAGTGGTAGCAACACTGGTTGGGGATGCATTAAATACGCATAGTTTTTTTATGATTGCAACTGCACCGCTTGATGATGGAATTAAAATAGAGCTTATAAGAGAGTTATCACAAAATGGTGGTGTAGATGGTATGGTGCTTGGACAAGCGATTGACTGTTATTTTGAAGATAAAAAATTGACAATTGATGAGTTAACTTTTTTGCATATCCATAAAACGGCAAAACTCATCGCTGCTAGTATGAAGATGGGTGCAATTATTGTTAACCTTGACAGACAAAAGCAAAATTTACTTTATGATATAGGTTTAAATATCGGTCTTCTATTTCAAGTACAAGATGATATTATCGATGCAACTTTTACGACAGATGAAGCGGGTAAACCCACGGGCTTGGATGAATGTAAAAATTCATTTACAAATTTATTGGGCGTAGATGGTGCAAAAAGAGAGAAAGAGAAATTAGTGGCACAAATTGAGCTTAAAATTGATCAGCTTGATTTGAATTTAAAAAACAGACTGCAAAAAAGTATGGATAAATATTTTAAATAGGAAATAGATAATGATAGAGAAACAGATGTTAACCAAAATGGCTAACACGATAAGATTTTTAAGTGTGGATATGATTCAAAAAGCAAATAGTGGACATCCTGGTGTTGCTATGGGACTTGCTGATGTGGTTACAGTTTTGTCTCAGCATCTGCAGCACAATCCAAAAAACCCTAAATGGCTCAATCGAGATAGGTTAGTCTTTAGTGGTGGACACGCAAGTGCTATGATATATTCACTTCTTTATCTTTGTGGTTATGATTTGAAGATGGATGATTTGAAGAAATTTAGACAATTTGGCAGTAAAACACCTGGTCATCCTGAGTATAAAGATGTACCAGGAATCGAAGTGACAACAGGACCTTTAGGGCAGGGTGTAGCAAATGCTGTTGGGTTTGCAATGTCTGCAAAATATGGTGCAAAACTTTTAAATAGCGAAAGTGCAAAAGTTATAGATCATAAAGTCTACTGTTTGTGTGGTGATGGTGATCTTGAAGAGGGTATTAGTTATGAGGCGGCATCTATCGCAGGACATCAAAACTTGGATAATTTGGTGCTTATTTATGACTCAAACAAGATAACAATTGAAGGGTGTCTTGATATCTCTTTTAATGAAAATGTTAAAACAAGATTTGAAGCTCAAGGTTGGAAAGTTTTTCGTATAGATGGACATGATTATGCAGAGATTGATCAAGTGCTTTCTCAAATTAGGACTAAACAGAGTCATCCTTGTTTGATAATTGCTGAGACAATTATTGCTAAAGGTGCTGATAAGATGGAGGGAAGCCATCACTCTCACGGCGCACCGCTTGGAGAGGATGAGATCAAAAGATCAAAAATAAAAGCAGGATTTGATCCCAAAAGTGACTTTTTTGTTGATGATGAAGTTTTGAATATTTTTAGAGCTTGTTTAGAAAAAGGTGATACGAGTGAAAGGGCGTGGAAAAAGTTAATAATTGATGCTCCATTGGTCGAGCAAAATGAGACTTTAAAGTTACTTTTAAATCCAGATTTTACTAGAGTTAGATGGCCTGTTTTTGAAGATGGTAGTGAAGTTGCTACAAGAGATAGTAACGGACAAATTTTAAATGCAATCTCAAAAGCAATACCTGGATTTATTGGAGGGAGTGCAGATCTTAGCCCTTCAAATAAGAGTTATCTAAAAGGTATGGGAGATTTTCCAAATGGTAAAAATATACATTTTGGAATTAGAGAGCACGCAATGGCAGCAATTTGTAATGCCGTGAGTCTGTATGGATTGTTTATCCCATATAGTGCAACTTTTTTTGTTTTTAGTGATTATATGAAGCCAGCTGTGAGATTGGCTGCATTGATGAGGCTTAAAAACTATTATATTTGGACGCACGATAGTATAGGAGTAGGCGAAGATGGTCCTACTCATCAACCTATTGAGCAGTTAAGTCAATTTCGTGCATTGCCAAATTTTTATCTTTTTAGACCAGCTGATGGGCGTGAAAATGTTGCATGTTGGCAAAAAGCGTTAGAGCTTGATGCACCTTGTGGTTTTGTGCTTAGTCGTCAAAAACTCAAAACTTTGAAATCGAGTATTGATTTTGGTGATGCAAGTTTTGGAGGTTATTTAGTCAAAAAAAGAGATAATGCAACTGTAACCATTATAGCAACAGGTAGTGAAGTAATGCCATCACTTAAAGCGGCATGTCATCTTGAAATTGCAGGTATTAAAGCAAATGTTGTCTCAGTGCCTTGTTTTGAACTTTTTAATGAACAAAACAGTGAATATATAGAAAAAGTAATAGATCCAAAAACAAAAGTTTTAGCAGTGGAAGCAGCAAGTGGTATAGAGTGGTATCGCTATGCTGATGATGTTTTATGTATGAGTTCATTTGGAGCTAGTGGAGATGCTAATGTGTTGTTTGAAACCTATGGTTTTACAATTAAAGGGATTAAAAAGCGTGTATTTAAACTTTTAAACCAAGAGTATAAAGAGACAGAATTTAATAATTGTAAAATATAACATAAAGAACTTATATTGTTTTTTTTAAACTATTTTATTAAATATTAATATTTTAAATATATTAAAGTGTAATTATTTTATCTTTTTCACTATTGTTTCACAAAAATATAATATTTTCTATAAAATAATTTGATGATTAACTGAAATTAAAGTCTAATTTTTATATTATATATTGTTTTTAAATAGGTAGTCGATCTGTTTTATACTGTAAGGATTTGTATTTTTTTATGAAAACAATAAATTTTTTAACAGGCAACTTTATGCCAGAAAATTGCGCCGGGACAAATCGCATTTTGGCATTGGTTAAAGAGCTTGAAAAGAAGTATGTAATCAATATTTTTTGTATCACTGAGCGTGGAAAGCCTCAAAAAAATCAAAAAGTAGAGTACGGTCAAAATATTAATGTCTATTATATAGATCAACGCTATTATGATGGTGAAAAATTTTATTCAAGAGCTCTTCATGAGCTCTATTATGCTATGAAATTGACTCTAAAAGCCAATAAGTATCATTCTGATATCACGATAGCAACTTCTCCTCAGATGTTTATAATACCTGCTGTTGCAATGTTGGGTCACGATAAGCGTATAATTGATGTACGCGATTTAGTGTGGGAGTATATCGAAGAGAACTCTTTATATAAGAAGATATTGAAAAAAGTTATCACCAATTTTATGAAATTTACACTTATGAGATATGACCATATCACAGTTACTAATGATCATGAGAGAGCTTGGATACAAAAGTATGTATCCAAAGAGAACATTACTAAAATTACAAACGGGATAGAGGCTCGTACATTTGAGCAGCTTAGTTCTCTAAAAAGAGATAGCGATAAAAAATTTACTGTAACTTATATAGGGAATGTTGGTATTGCACAAAATATCAAGACTTTAATTGATGTAGCTAGAACACTTAAAGATATTCAAGTCAACATAATAGGAGAGGGAAATAGATATAAACAACTCAAAACTTATGTGCACAAAAATAAAATCTTTAATGTGGAGTTTTTTGGTAGAGTTCAAAGAGAGAAGATGATTGACTTTTACCAAGAGAGTTCTGTGTTGTTTGCTCAGCTTGATAAGACATTTAAAGCAGCGATGCCATCAAAGCTGTATGAATATGCTTCAACTGGACTCCCTATTATATATGCAGGTTTAGGAGTTGCGAAAGATTTTGTGGATCAATTAGAAAATTGTACAACGATAAAACCAGGAGATACTAAAGCTTTGAAAAAAGCAATCATAAAGTATAGAGATCTTCATTGTGAGATATCAAAAAGGAATATGGAAAAAGTCTATAATAATTTTATCAGAGAGAAACAAAGTGAAAAAATGGTCGATATAGTTGACAAGTTGATATAGGAGTAAAGTGTATGAATATTTTAGTAACAGGTGGAGCTGGATATATTGGAGCTCATGTTGTAAAACAGTTGGGTGAACAGACTAATCACAATATCACGGTTTTGGACAGTTTAGTGACTGGTTTTGAGGATTCTATTATTTATGGGCAGTTTATAAAAGCCAATTTGAGTGACTATGCAAAAATTGAAGAGATATTTGCGGACAATAAATTTGATGCTGTTATCCATTTTGCTGCAAGTCTTGTTGTTCCTGAAAGTGTTAGTGATCCTTTAAAATATTATCTTAACAATACTGCAAATACCGCTAATGTTATAAGACTTTGTGTAAAATATGGTGTCAATAAATTTATCTTCTCTTCAACTGCCGCTGTTTATGGTGAGCCATCTATGGATAAAATTCCTGTTGATGAATTTAGTGAAACTTCTCCTATTAATCCTTATGGAAGCAGTAAATTAATGAGTGAGACAGTGCTAAAAGATACCTCTTTTGCATTTGAAGATTTTAATTATGTGGCACTTCGTTATTTTAATGTAGCAGGTTCAAGTGTAGATGGAAAAATTGGACAATCTACTAAAAATGCCACACTCTTGATAAAAGTTGCAGCTGAGACTGCGGTTGGTAAAAGAGATAAGATATATATTTTTGGTGATGATTATCCAACAGAGGATGGTACATGTATTAGAGATTATATACATGTTGAAGATTTGGCAAGTGCACATCTTAAAGCTTTGGAGTATCTACAAGATACAAATGAGAGCGGTGTTTTTAACTGTGGTTATGGGCATGGTTTTAGTGTTAAAGAAGTATTAGATACTATGAAAAAAGTAACTGGTGTTGATTTTGCTGTTGAAGTAAAACAAAGAAGAGCAGGCGATCCGGCTGTTCTTATCTCCAATAATAGTAAAATTACTAAGATAATGAAGTGGATACCAAAATATGATGATTTAGAACTGATCTGTAAAACTACATATGAGTGGGAGAAAAAATTAAAATGAAAAAAGTGATGCTTGTTTTTGGAACTAGACCTGAAGCTATTAAGATGGCTCCTTTGGTTAAAGAGTTTCAAAAGTATCCAAAAGATTTTGAAACTATAGTTTGTGTCACAGCACAACATAGAGAGATGCTGGATCAAGTATTAAATCTTTTTGATATAATTCCTGATTTTGATCTTGATATTATGAAGCCTGGGCAAAATTTGTATGAGGTGACTACAAATATTCTTTTAGGTTTGCAAAAAGTATTTGAGGATACAAAACCTGATTTTGTATTAGTCCACGGAGATACGACTACAACTTTGGCAACTTCACTAGCAGCATTTTATCAAAAGATTGCAGTAGGACATGTAGAAGCGGGTTTAAGAACTCACAATATCTATTCACCATGGCCTGAAGAGGGTAATCGTCAAGTAACTAGTAGATTGGCAACTTACCATTTTGCTCCGACAAAAGAGAGTGGAGATAATCTACTAAAAGAGAATATTGATATCTCAAATATGATTGTTACGGGCAATACAGTGATAGACGCACTTTTGAGGGTAGTATCAAAGATAAAATCTGATGAGGCTTTAGAAAAAGAGCTTAAATCAGTAGTTTTGCAAAAAGGTTATTGTGTTAAATGTGATAAAAAATTAGTTTTGGTAACTGGACATAGAAGAGAGAATTTTGGTCAGGGATTTTTGGATATTTGCAGTGCTTTAAAAGAGCTTGCAAAAAAGTTTCCTGATTGTGATATTGTTTATCCTGTGCATCTAAATCCAAATGTTCAAAAGCCTGTTATTGAGATATTGTCTGATGTGGATAATGTCTTTTTAATTGATCCTTTGGATTATGAGCCCTTTGTCTATTTGATGAGTAAATCTTATTTTATTTTAACCGATAGTGGTGGTATACAAGAAGAGGCTCCAAGTCTTGGAAAGCCTGTGTTGGTTATGCGAGATACAACCGAACGACCAGAAGCATTAGCAGCTGGAACGGTAAAACTTGTTGGTACTGATGTAGAGAAAATTCTTAATGAATCAATAACGCTTTTTCAAGATAAAAAGGCGTATGAGAAAATGTCAAAATCACATAACCCTTATGGGGATGGCTTGGCATGTGAGCGTATAGTAACATATTTAAAAGGGAAATAAGAGTATGAATATAGAAAAAATTTGTGTAATTGGTCTTGGATATATCGGACTTCCAACCGCTTCACTTTTGGCAAATCGTGGTTATAAAGTACATGGAGTAGATTTGGTTCAAGAGACTGTTGATATTATTAACCAAGGAAAAATTCATATTGTAGAACCTGATTTAGATACTTTTGTACAATCTGCTGTAAATTCCGGTAATTTGGTAGCAAATATTGTTGCAGATGAAGCTGATATATTTATCATCGCAGTTCCTACTCCGTTTAAGGCAAATCATGTGCCAAATATTGATTATATTATCAGTGCGACTAAAGGATTGGCACCTTTTGTAAAGTCTGGAAATATTGTAATTTTAGAGTCGACTTCTCCTGTAGGTACAACAGATATAATGGAACAAACTCTTAAAGATGAAGGTGTTGATACGAGTAAAATATATTTTGCTCATTGCCCTGAGAGAGTGCTTCCTGGAAAAATTATGCATGAACTTGTTCATAATGATAGAATTGTTGGTGGAACGACAGATGAAGCTACGAAAAAGACGGTAGAATTTTACAAAACATTTGTTGTTGGTGAGGTTTTAGAGACTGATGCTAGAACTGCCGAGATGGCAAAATTGACTGAAAATAGTTTTCGTGATGTAAATATTGCATTTGCAAATGAGTTATCGATGCTTAGTGGGAAATTTGGTATTGATGTGTGGGAACTTATAGATCTTGCAAATAGACACCCTCGTGTAAATATTTTACAACCTGGATGCGGTGTTGGTGGACACTGTATTGCTGTTGATCCTTGGTTTATTGTTGATGCTGCTAAAGGTGATGCAAAGCTTATTAAACAAGCTAGAGAGGTGAATGATTATAAGACTGAATGGGTTATTGAAAAAGTTAAAAATTCTGCATTAGAGTTTGAAAAAAAGCATGGCAAAAAAGCTAGAGTTGCTTGTATGGGATTGGCGTTTAAGCCTGATATTGATGACCTTAGAGAGTCACCGGCTCTTTATATAACTAAAAGATTGGTCAATGACTCTTTTGATGTGTTGGCAGTTGAGCCCAATATTGAGAATTTTTCTGATTTTAAAATTTCAGAGTGTAAAGAGGCTGTAAAAATTGCTGATATTATTGTATTTTTAGTCAGCCATAAAGAGTTTTTGGATTTAGAAATTGATGATTCTAAAGAGATTATTAGTTATTGCAAATTGATAGATAGAAGAAAACAGAAACGATAATAGCTGTTTAATGATAAATAAATCTGTTTTTGCTAAAATAGTTCTTAAAAAAGAAAGGTGGATATGAGTTTTAGAATAATTAAAGACTTTACCCTGCTTTTATTGATTTTTAGTTTTATTAATGACAACTTCTTAGTTGAAGTTGCAGGTCCAAATATACTTAAGATAATTCTTGGTCTTTTTATAGTGATAAATATACAAGATATTTCACATGCGTTTACAAAACCATCTAGTCGTGTTATAAAATCTTTTTTTATTTTTATATCAATTATGACAATTGTGATGTTGATTACAAAAATTTTCTATTTTCATACTACCTTAACTGATGGTTTGATAGTTATAGTACCAATGACTGTTGTATTTGCTTATCTTAGTTATTATGGAAATTTTGAGAGATTGCTCTATATTATCTGGATAAGTGTTATAGCATCTGCTGTGATATCACTTTTTAATGAACCTGCGACTCAGTGGACGTTTAGGCGTTCTGGTGGTACAACAGATCCAAATGAGTTTTCTGTTCATCTATTAACGGCAATGGCTATAACAATTTATCTTTTTTATAAAAATAAAAATCTTATTTTTCTTATAGCATCGCAAGTATTGTTTGCTTATACTTTGCTCTACGCAGGGTCTAGGTCAGCTATGTTGACACTTGCTATATTAGTTGTATATGCTATATTTGTCAAATTTAGATTTGTTCTTAAGAAGATTTTTTCTTTTAAAGGATTGATTGTATTTGCTATTTTGGTTTTTGTTGCACTTCAATTTGATTTTACAAAAGTTGAAGCAGTTACAGGTATGCAAGAGCGTGCTCAAACTCATGGTACAGCTGATACTAGGTTTGTATCTTGGGAAGCTGGTTGGAGAATGGCACAAGATAACTTTTTATTAGGTGTTGGATTTGATGTGTATGAAGATTTTGCTAGGGGTTATGCATTAGATTTTATCGCAGATGGTTCTTTGGCGCCTCACAATATATTTATCAAGCTATTAGCAGAAGCTGGTGTATTTGCTTTTGCAAGTTTTATCTTCTTTTTATATTTTCTTTTCAGTAGCAAGTATAAGGAGATAGTTAGTGGGGAATATTATTGGATCTATGTAGCAGCTTTGTCAAATATACTGATGGGGCTTACACTTTCAAGTACTTATGAGAAATATTCTTGGATGTCTTTGGCGTTACTTTCAAATGTAATTATTGTACTGTATAATCAACAAAAAGAGGTAAAAAGTGAAAATACTCCACATTATACCTAACATGTATACAGGCGGTGCAGAGAAATTTTGTATTGATATATGTAATGAGTTGGCAAAAAATAGCAAACTTGATGTAACAATTTGTTCGGTTGAGAAATTAAATGATAAGCAACAGATTATGTATAAAAAAATCAACTCCAATGTAAAATTTATCTCACTAAATAAAGAGGGTAAAAATCCTATTTTTATGCTTAAAATTATAAAAATGTTATTTACGTTAAAGCCTGATGTGACCCATACTCATCTTAGGGCACAGATGTTTGCAGCACTTGGTTTGATTCTTTATAGAAAAGCAAACATACATACAATTCATAGTGTAGCAGATAAAGAGACAACAAAAGGACGGTTAAAGTTTTATAAGTTTTTATATGATTATTTTAATTTTACTCCGGTCTCTATAAGTAATCAAGTCTTAAAATCAGCACAAAAGCTTTATGGTCAAAAACAGAGTGTGATGATAAATAATGGTGCACAAAAGTTACAAAAAACAGATAAATATGAAGAGACAAAAAAATTTATTGATTCACTAAAGAGTGATCAAGATAGTAAAATATTTGTAAGTGTTGGTAGATTTTACAGTGTTAAAAATCAAGAGCTTTTAATCGAAGCTTTTGAGAAGTTACTTGAAGAAGGATTTGATGTTCATCTTTTAATTTTAGGTGCTTTAGATGTAGTTCCAGAGTATGCTAAAAAGTGCACGCAGATGATTAAAAGAGATGATCGTATACATGTTATGGGTGAAGTATCAAATGTATCTGATTATCTGTTAGAGTCTGATGTATTATGTTTTTCATCAATTTATGAGGGGTTTCCTATATCTATTATTGAAGCTATGTCAATTGGCGTTTCTACTATCTCAACACCAGTTGGTGGTATACCTGATGTTATAAAAGATGGCAAAAATGGTTATCTTTCAAAAGATATGAGTGTAGAGTCTTATAAAGAGGCACTTAAAAGAGTAATTGTAGGGGATACAATTGATAAAAATACTCTTATGAGTGAATATGAAGAGAAATATAGTGTTGATAAATGTGCTCAAAAGTATTTAGAACTTTATAGTGAAAAGTTTTAGTATGGGTAAATATCTAACCTATATAAATACTTTAAAATATATGAAAGTAAAACAGATTAATTATCGGCTCTTTTATATGCTTCGATCAAAATATAGAAAAATTACCAAATTTTCTTACTCTTTTTCTGTAAACTCTTCTGCATGTCTGTTAAAGTTAGATAAAAGTATTGATAGTTATCAAAGCTTTAATGATAAAGAGTTTATTTTTTTAAATCTTTCACATAAGTTTGAAGATGAGATTGATTGGAATTTTTTAACCCATGGTAAACTTTGGGCATATAATTTAAACTATTTTGAGTATTTAAACCAAAAAGATTTTGAAAAAGAGAGTGGTTTAAGGCTTATAAATGAATTTATAGATGCAATTAAGATAAATAAAGAGGGGCTAGAGCCTTTTCCTACCTCACTTCGTAGTATTAATTGGGTAAAATTTCTTATCTTTTATAATGTAGCAAACCAAAAGATAAATGACTCTTTATATGCACAATATATGATATTAATGGATAATTTAGAATACCATCTTCTTGGAAATCATCTTCTTGAAAATGGATTTTCATTACTTTTTGGGGCTTACTATTTTAAAGATGAACTATTTTATGAAAAAGCCAAAGAGATACTACAAAGTGAGTTAAAAGAGCAAATTCTTGATGATGGTGCACACTTTGAATTAGCTCCGATGTATCATCAAATCATGCTTTATAGGGTGCTTGATTCTCTTAATCTTGTTAAGAATAATGATATTTTTGATAAGGAGCTTGAAGCAATTTTAATAGATAGAGCCAAGATAATGCTTTGTTGGCTCTATAAAATGAGTTATCAAGATGGTTCAATCCCCCATTTTAATGATAGTACAGATGGTATTGCACCTATTTCAACTGAGTTGTTTGAATATGCAACACGATTAGGGATAGAGTTTCAAAAAGATAGTCTCTTAAATGAGAGTGGATATCGAGCAATAAACCACGAGCGCTATGAGCTAAGAGTAGATGTTGGTGAGATTGGTCCTTCATATATTCCAGGTCATGCACATAGTGATACTTTTAACTTCGAGCTTCGAATTGATGGTAAACCTTTTATTGTTGATAGTGGCATATCTACATATGAGAGCAATAATTTACGTCTAAAACAGAGAAAAACTGAAGCTCATAATACGGTAAAAATAGGTGAGATTGATCAATCTGAAGTTTGGTCTAGTTTTAGAGTTGCAAATCGTGCTCATATTAATTTTTTAAAAGAGTACGATAATTTCATAATAGCTTCACATGATGGATATAAAAAGCTAGGTATTATTCACCAAAGAAGATTTAAGACTACCCCTAATAATATTGAGATAAAAGATATGCTTATTGGCAACTATAATGCAGGATATAAAAATATAGCTTATATACATTTTCATCCTAATATTAGTGATATTAAAATCATAGATGACAAGGTTTTGACAAAAAAGGTGACTTTAATTATAGAGGGTTCAAAAAATTTACAATTGGACGATTTTACTTTTGCAAATGGTTTTAACAAAATAGTTGATGCAAAAGTATTAAAAATCAGTTTTAAAGACAAACTTTTAGTTAATTTTAGTCTTATTTGAAAAATAATTAATGTATTTTATAAATTTAAAGTATTTGTTAATATATTTAATAATAGAATAAAGACTAATATGTATGTAAATATAAATATTATAACCAAATGTGTAGAAAGTAAAATATTTTAGAATAAAATGTTGTCGTGGTTAAAAAAACTTAATATTTTATTTTAAAATAATATTTAATGGTCTATAATGGATCAAAACTACAAAAAATAAAGGCAGTAGGTATGAAATACAAACATGTAACAGTTGCATCTATATTGATAGCATCGTTTTTTATGAGTGGATGTAGTTCCAAATCAAATCAGTATGTACTTTTTAGTGATAAAAGCAGTGAGCCGAGGGTAATGAATGGTAATGTTTCTATGGAAGACTCATATGAGTATAAACTCATTCCAAACAATAGGCTTTCCATTTTGGTGTACAATCATCCAGAACTTAGCACTAGAGATGTAAGGGCACAAGTTGCACCTGCTGATGAGAGAGGAACACTTATTGCCAAAGATGGAACGATTAATATTCCACTTGTTGGTGTTGTGCGAGTTTCTGGATTAACTTCTAGAGAGGCGGGGGACTTGTTATCAAAAGAGTACGCACGATATATAAGAAATGCACATGTAACACTTGAAGTTTTAAATAAAAGAGTTTTTGTGTTGGGTGAGGTTAAAAATCCTGGACGGATAAATATAGTTGAAGATACATCAAATGTATTGGAAATTATCGCAAATAGTGGTGGTTTAACTGATGCAGCTGCGAGAGATCAAATTAAGATTATTAGAGGTACGCAAGATAGACCAATTGTAAAAACTGTGGATTTAACAAAATTAAGCTCTTTGGGTTCAGGTAATTTATCATTGCATCCAAATGATGTAATTTATGTGATGCCAAATGAACTTAGACAGAGAAATATGGCAATTGCACAAGCACTTCCTGGTATTAATATAGTCCAAAGTATTTTGGGAGCACTTTTTACAGGCAAACAGTTAACAAATACACGAATATTTAATGTTAACAGTTTTACCGGTTATCAACAATAGGAAAAGGGAGATAAGGTATGCAAAATTCTCAATTAAATTTGTCAAGAGGCGATGAGAGTGGAGATTTTAAAAAAGTACTGAGTATACTTGGAAAACAGAAAACATTAAGTTTTCTTATTGTAGCTCTTTTTTTTATTGGAGGTTTGACTTATGCATATTTTGCAAAGCCAACATATGAAACTTATTCTACAATTGAAGTTAGTAATGATAATCTTGATCTTAGTCTTGATGCTGTTGTAAGAGGAGGCGGTATTGGTCAAGATAGCACATTAATTGATACTGAAGTTGAGATTATAAAATCGCGACATTTGATAGAAAAAGCTCTTGAAAAAGTTGGATATGGTATTAGATATTTTGCAACTGCTGGTTATAAAGAGAGTGAGCTGTATAAAAACAGTCCGATTATAATAACAGAACTAAAGGTTAAAGATCCACTATTTTATGGGACAAAATTTATAATAGAGCCTATCAATGATAAAGTATATAGAATATATCCAGATTCTGGTAGTGTTCTCAGTGGTATTAAAGAATCAATTGCGTCACTGCTTGGCAAACAGATAAATAAGATAAATTATAAGGCAAAACATGAGTTTTCAGAGAGGGTTGATAATAACTATTTTTCTCTCGTAGTTAAGAAAGTTGGAAAATTTGAGAATAAAAGATATTCATTTGTATCATTTGACAAAGACCAAGCTATAAACTATGTCTCTAGTAATTTAAATGTTTTTTCACTTTCAAAAAATGGCTCAATTATTAAGATGGTTTATCAAGATAATAGCGCCAAAAGGGCAAAAGATTTTCTTGATAATTTAGTAAATATATATTTGGATCAAAGCGTTGAGAAAAAAACTTCCCAAGCTTCAAGTGCATTGACATTTGTTGATGAACAACTGCAAGAGGTTAGTAAAAAACTTCAAAGTTCTGCTGTGAAATTGGAGAACTTTAAAGAGGAAAATAATCTTGTAGATATAGTGACAGAATCTCAAGCTACTTTGACAAATTTAAGTAATTTTAAAGCTCAACTTTCAGAGGTAAAAATTCAAGAGAGCGCTTTTAATGCCTTATATAGCGAATTTAAAACCGGAAACTATGGAGCTGTCTCCTCTTTAGCATTGGATTATCCAGTCCTTGGGACGCTATTAAATGATTTGCAAGTTGCAAAATCTGAGCGTATTAAATTGTTATCTATCTTTACGGAACTTCATCCTGATATTATCCAAATTGATGATAAGATTAACGATACAAAAATGGCGTTAGAGAGTGCGATAGAGAGTATTAGTGATAGTATAAGAGAGAGAAAAAGATCATTAGAAGATACACTTTACGATAGCGAAACAAAGCTTTTGAAGTTTCCTGAAAAAGAGAGAGAGTTAGCAGATCTTCAAAGAAAATATAATGTCAATGAAAAAACATATGAGTTTTTACTTCAGAAACAGGCTGAAATGTCTATCAGTAAAGCATCAACGGTATCTAGCAACAGAGTGTTAGATAGAGCGGTTGAAGAGAGTGTACCAACAAAACCAAATCTTCCTATGATTGCCGGTTCGAGTCTATTGTTTGGTTTGATCGCTGCGATGCTTTTAGCATTTTTAAGAGACTTTTTGGATCAAAAGATAAAAACGAGAGAAGATTTAGTAAGTGCTACAAAAATACCATTTTATGGCGTAGTACCACATGTTAGAAGTGTTGATAAAATGTTTACTATTGATGATCAACAGTCAGTTGCTAGTGAAGCATTAAGACTGATTAGGACAAATTTAGAATTTATTGCAACTGAAAATAAGAGTAAGGTAATTGTTGTAACTTCAACTGTTCCACATGAGGGTAAAACAACAATTTCTACCAATTTAGCTGCGGTTTTTGGTATGGGTGACAAGAAATGTATAGTTTTATCACTTGATATGAGAAGGCCAATGCTTCATAAAGTATTTTCATTGACAAATAAAATCGGTATGAGTACAGTCCTTTCTAAAAGTAGTGTATTAAAAGAGGTTATTTGGGAGCATAAAAAAATTAAAAATCTTGATATCATTACATCTGGACCAATTCCTCCAAATCCATCTGAGTTGATGCAAGTTGGTAAAATTGAAGAGATTATAAATGAACTTAGAAAAGAGTATGATTATATTATCATAGATTCTCCTCCGATGGGGCTTGTGACCGATTCTATCTTACTGATGAAACAAGCAGATATTTCACTTATTGTATTTAGGTCAGAGTTTTCTGAAAAAGAGTATATTAAATCATTAGAAGATGTCATCGTTTCGTATAATATAAATAATGTTGGTTTAGTATTGAATGGGGTAAAACCAAAAAATATGTCACAAAGCTTTTTTAAGTATAGTTACGCATATAAATAGATGAAAAGTGGAATCTAATGTTAGGAAGTGAACTAAATTTAGTTGATGGATTATTGATATTATTGTTAACGATGCTTTTTGTCAGTTTGGTGATTAAGTTTTCTGCGAAGATTGGAATGCTTGATATCCCCAATGATCGAAGTTCTCATGTTGCACCAACACCAAGAGGTGCTGGTGTAGCAATGTATCTGGCATACACAATAGTCTTACTTCTGTTTCATCCTAATTTTATGTTTGAGTATTTAGGTTTTTTTCTCGCTCTGTTCTTAATTTTTGCTGTTGGTGTTTATGATGATAATAGAGGTGTTTCACCTAAGTTGAAGTTTATTACTATTATTGTTGCTTCATTGTTGCTATTTTTTATAAATGATTTTCAAATTGGTACTTTGGGAACTTGGTTTGGCTATGAGATTGGATTGCCTTGGTTGATTGCTCTTCCTATTACTATCTTTGCATTAGTTGGTTTTACTAACGCATTAAATCTTTTAGATGGTTTAGATGGTTTAGCCGGATCAGTTTCACTTGTTATATTTGTGTCATTTGCTTATATAGGATATATTTACGGTGATAGCTTTATAGCTACTGTGTCACTAATCATGGTTTTTTCATTGGTTGGTTTTCTATTTTTTAATTGGAATCCAGCGTCGATTTTTATGGGTGATAGTGGCTCTTTAGTACTTGGTTTTAGTATTGCAGCTGTTGCTGTTAAAGCTGTTGATCATATTAGTGTAACGGCTGTATTGCTGCTTACTGCTCTACCTATTATTGATACTTTAGTGGTTATGACGAGGCGGATGCAAAGAGGTTTGTCTCCGTTTAATCCCGATAAAACGCATATACACCACAAGATGCTCACATGGAGAGGTAGTGTTGATTATTCAGTGTTGATTTTGATAACTATACAAATTGTGTTCTCTTTTATCGGACTTTTGTTTAGAGAACAGGGTGATGAAAATATAGTTTTTTTACTTTTTCTTATGATTTATCTCTTTTTTAACTTTTTAGATGAGAGAAAATTGGTGCGAGATAGACTGTTTATTACTAAAATGAAAAAAAGAGCATCGTTGATAATAAAAGAGGATATTACACATAGAGTTGCTGTAGTTGTTTTAGCTGTAGTGATTTTTATTTTGTTTGTTACAAATATTGTTGTTTTGTAGCTTTTACTAAGTTTTTGTTATACTAAAATCAAATGAGTGAAAATCCACATTGGAATTATATATGATTTATGAACATGAGATACCAAGCCAAAGCCGACTCTATTTTGGCAAAAGTGCAAAATTAAAACGAACTATTGAGATGAAGGCTAGTGATATATTCTATCATGAGGCGTATGAAGAGATTGTGACACCTCTTTTTTCGTATCATCAGCACTCAAGTATTTGTGAAAAAGAGTTGGTTAGGTTTTCTGATGAGAAAAATTATATAGTCTCTCTTCGCGCAGATAGTACGCTTGATGTTGTTCGTATCATCACAAAAAGATTAGGACGAAGCGTTGCTCAAAAAAAGTGGTTTTATATACAGCCTATTTATAAATTTCCAAGTGTTGAGTCATATCAAATCGGGGCAGAACAGATTGAAAATGATGATTTATCGTTGAGTATAAAAACAAGTGCAAAGATTTTAAATGCACTAGAGTTAAAACCATTGTTACAGATATCAAACATAAATATACCCCGTATTATAGCTAGTGAGCTTAATTTATCTATAGATATATTTAAAAATGCAAATTTAGAGGAGATTTTAAATCTTGATCTTTTGTGGCTTAGTAAATTGGCATATCTTCAAAAAGTATCACAGATTGATGAACTTATAGATGAGATACCAACCTTTTTAAAACCTGAACTTGTAAAGATAAAACTTCTTTGTGAGTCAATAGATTATGAAGATATTGTGATTGCACCACTTTATTATGCAAAAATGAACTATTATGATAATCTATTTTTTAGATATATTCATAAAAATGAGACACTTGGAATGGGTGGAAATTATAATCACAAAGATTTAAATGCAACTGGGTTTGCACTATATACTGATAAAATAATAGAGGAAATGAGTAATTAAATGAAAGCAGATTTGATAGTAGGGTTACAGTGGGGAGATGAAGGAAAGGGTAAAATCGTAGATCACATGGCTCAAAATGTAGATGTAGTTTGCCGTTTTGCAGGTGGACACAATGCAGGACATACTATAGTTGTAGATGGTGTAAAATATGCACTTCACCTTATTCCATCAGGAGTATTAAACAAAAATGCAACTAATATAATAGGAAACGGTGTAGTTATAAGCCCTGAAAATCTTATAGATAAAGAGTTAAAACAGTTTAATGACCTTAAAGGAAGACTTTTTATAAGTGACAAAGCACATCTTCTTTTACCATATCACGCGCTTATTGATCAAGGTAAAGAGAAGCTACGCACAAAAGCGATAGGAACTACTGGAAAAGGAATAGGTCCAGCATATGCAGATAAAATCTTAAGAACTGGACATCGTGTGGGTGAGCTTCACGATTGTGAAAAATTGGCTGATAAAATCGTAAGTTATTTTGATTCTAGCAAAAATCTTTTTAATGCACTAGATATAAAAATACCTACAAAAGATGAGCTTTTGAGAGATTTAAACCGATATAAAGAGCAACTTGAACCATATATAGCAGATACTACACAGTTGGTTTGGCGCTATTTGGATGAGGGAAAACGGGTACTTTTAGAAGGGGCGCAAGGAACGATGCTTGATATCGATCATGGGACTTATCCTTTTGTGACTAGTTCAAACACAGTGAGTGCAGGTGCCTGTACTGGGCTTGGACTTAATCCAAAAGATATTGGTAAGGTGACTGGAATTGCTAAAGCTTATTGTACTCGTGTTGGAAATGGTCCATTCCCTAGTGAGGATTTTGGAGAAGATGGTGATAAGATAGCTAAAATAGGTCATGAATTTGGTACAACAACAGGTCGTAAAAGACGGTGCGGTTGGTTTGATGCTGTGGCTGCAAGACATGCGGCAAGATTAAATGGATGTGATCAAATTGCTTTGATGAAGCTAGATGTATTGGATGGGTTTAAAGAGATTAAAGTGTGTGTTGCTTATGAGATTGATGGTAAAGAGATAGATTATGTACCTTATGATTTAGAAGATGTAAAGCCAATTTATAAGAGTTTTAAAGGTTGGGATATCGTCCAAGGGGTGAGAGAGTATGCCAATCTTCCAGATACGGCAAAAGAGTACATCAAAGCTTTAGAGGAGTTGACTAAGACAAAGATCGGTATCGTCTCTACAAGTCCTGATAGAAAAGATACTATCATCATAAAATGAAAACAAAGTTTTCTCAGCTTGTTAAAGTAAAAAAACAGAAAATCAATGAGATAGAGAGTGAGCTTTTGGATGTTGAAAATCAAAAACAGAAAATGCATATACATATCCAAGAGACACTAAAAGAGATAACAGAGATAAAAAAGCCTAGTAGCGGAAATTTTGCTGAACTTAACCTCTCTTACTCTTATCTATCCAATCTTTCAAATCAAAAAAAATCTTATGAAGAGAAAATTTTAATGTTTGAAAAACAGTTAGATGGTCTAAAAGAGCTTTATAAAGAGGCAAATATAGAGTATGAAAAAGTTAAACATTTGGAAGATTTAGAGATTAAAAAACAGCTTTTTGAGTTAAAAAGAAAAGAGAGTAAAGATATGGATGAGATAGCAAATCTTCTTTTTGCAAAAAAAAATAGAGAGTTTAGTCTATGAGAGTTTTTTTATCAATATTTCTATTTTTATCTATTGTTGAAGCTAAAGCACCTTTAGTGGATTGCAACCAAATTTTTGAACAACGAAAAGATGAAATTTTGCGAGAAATGGAACGAATCGATGAGAGACAACAAGATTTTGAAGCTTATCAAGAGGCATCAAAATCGTTAATGGAGCAAAAAGAGAAAAAATTAACTCTTAAAATTGCAGAGCTTAATGCAACATTGACAAAGGTAGAAAATACAAAAAAAGAGATTTTAAAACTTTATAATGAAAACAGAGAGATTTTAGATAACATCAAAAAAGCAAAAGATGATAAGATTAGCAGTACCTACCTAAAGATGAAAGATAAAAAAGCGGCTACTATTTTGGATAATATGCCAAGAACAGATGCTGCAAAAATTCTTTTTAATCTTACACCAAAAAAGATCTCAAAAATCATGGCAAAGATGGATCCTCTCATCGCTTCAGAAGTAACACTACTTTTAAAAGCAGGACCGCCGTTTGATAAAAATATCACTGAGCCTGATTTTTAGAAATAGTCTAATTCACTATTTACCAAAAATTTGCTAATATAATACAAATTTCAACAAGGCTCCTACATGAAGATTCCAGTACCACATGCACCGTACATTGCAAATAAGATTTCGATAGATTTGTTAAACTCTGGATATGCAACATTTGCTAAAGGTGTTGAGCCTATAAAAGAGTGTGCACAAAAGATATTAGAAGAGGATTTAAAGAGAGAGAGATCGTTAGAGCAGAGAGTCGAAGAGATTCTTGAAGAGAATGATGATGAGATAGAGTTTATGCAAGTTGATCGAAGAAGTATGTTTTGGATGATCAAAAAGAAAATTGCTAAAGAGTATGGTGTGATACTCTCTTATGAAGATCGCTTTAGCAATGTTGCACATCTGATCTTAAATAAGCTTTGGGAAGAGGGGCTTATGGATTATAGTGTGACTGAAAATTTGATGAAAAATGTTATTTATAGCTCTATTGAAGATTATATTCAAGGGTTTGAGGCGATTGAACAGATAGTAATTGATAAAATTGATAAAATGAAAAGAAGGTTGATCCCTGGTACTGATGAATATAGTACGGTTTTTGAGAGATTGTATCGTGAAGAGTTGCAAAGAAGAGGGATGTTTTGATGGCTAATTTGACTCAAAGTATTTGGATATATTTAGAAAATGGTATATATTTAGAAGCAAAAAGTTTTGGAGCCAGTGGTACTAGAGTAGGGGAGATTGTGTTTAACACATCAATGACTGGTTATCAAGAAATCATGAGTGATCCAAGCTATGCGGGTCAGTTTGTTGTTTTTACGATGCCTGAAATTGGAAATGTTGGATGCAATGATGATGATATGGAGAGCAATACGGTTTTTTCAAGTGGCATGATAGTTCGCTCATATCAGGATCGTTATTCAAATTTTAGAGCTAAGAGTAGCTTATCTCAGTTTTTAAATGAGTCTGATGCGTTAGGTATATGTGATATAGATACGCGATATCTAACAAAGATAATAAGAGATAATGGTCCTCAAATGATGATAGCATCAACTGAAATTAGCGATAAAGAGAAGCTCAAAACAAAACTTGCAAATAGTAAGAGAATTGAAGAGATAAACTATATCAAAGAAGTTAGCACAAAAGAGACATATATACATGAAGATGGCACATGGGATAGTGAAAACCAACAATACGCAAAGCCGTTAACGCTAGGTAAAAAGATAGTCGTTTTAGACTATGGTGTAAAAAGAAATATCTTAAATGAATTGAGACAAACAGGTCTTAGTGTCGAAGTCGTACCAAATAATACACCTGCTTTGGATTTGATAGATAGATATAAAAACAGAGAGATACATGGAGTGTTTTTATCAAATGGTCCAGGAGACCCTAAGGTGCTAAAAGATGAGATAAAAGAGATTAAAAAATTAATTGATGCTAAAATACCAATGTTCGCAATTTGTTTAGGACATCAACTACTCTCAATCGCACACGGACACAACACATATAAACTAAAATTTGGACAACACGGAGGTAACCATCCTGTGCAAAACCAAGATAATAAGGTTGTTGAGATTACAGCCCAAAACCATAACTACAATGTTCCAGACTCTATTTGTGATATAGCAAAGATAACACATGTCAATCTTTTTGATAACACTATAGAGGGTGTTAGCTACAATGACTCACCAATATTTTCAGTCCAACATCATCCAGAAGCCAGTCCCGGTCCTCACGATAGCAAGTATATTTTTGCAGAGTTTGCAAAAAGAGTTTGATACTGACAGCTTGGGTTGGCGGAAAAGGCATATATTCATTTTATGGGAAGTGGGTTTTTGCTGATAAGAGAATGACAGTCAGAGTACACATAATGAGAGTTGCAAGGTGCCGAGAGTTTTGCGAAGTGAAGGTTTAAATTATAATTTTAATATAAATTGTAATTAGGATACAATATGAAAAAAAATAAATTAAAGTATAGCTACCTTTTGGTAGCTATATTAATCCTAATAGGGTGTGATAACAAAAAAGTATTTGTTGAGCATGAGATATCAAAAAATGGCTCTATCAGTTTAGAAAATATAGTTGAAATTCATAGCAAATATTTTCAATATGATATACTTTCAGGTGTTGGATTTAGAAAATTTTTAATATCTCGATATAATTATACAGGTGAACTTACGCAAGAAGCTTTAGAAAAAGCATATAGATTATCATTTTATGTTAATTTTGATGGGAATCGTAAAAGTATTTATAGTGGTGTTGAAGAAGGTAGTATCTCTGGTGTCGTTTTGTTACCTTGTGACTCAGTACTAGAGTATGATGATTATGGAAAATATCCTGCAAACACATATGTACAACATATCGAATACCCTATTGTCAAAGAATACACATACGGTGCATATTTTAAAATTGAAGACTTAGAGGAGCTTGGCTATATAGCAAAAGATCAAAGTCAACAAAAAGATCTGTGTCTTTTTGAAAAAGCAC
>CAYUSV010000004.1:0-43381 GCA_964447385.1 uncultured Campylobacterales bacterium
TTTAAAGGCTATACAATTCCTTATTTGATAAGCAAAAAAAATAACCAAATAGTAATATTGGATATTTTTAAGTGGATTAAAAAATAAGAGAGAATAACAATAGATGTTATGATTTATATTTGAAGACCATTTTGAGTGGGTTATTAGCTACAAAAATATGGATATCAAAGATACCAAAAAACAGACACTTTATGTTTTTGTAAATATGCATGGCAAAATTACAGGTGCAAATAGTATTTTTATAGGCAATAGCCTCTTATATTGGTTATCAGTTGACTCTATTGTTTTTGCTTTTTAGGTATTATATCATTTGGAGGTGACAAATGAAGTTTAAATTTTCAGATATGCCAGCTTTTAAGGAGCAGGGGTGTTGCGATAGTGGTTGTGGTTGTGCAACTTTTAATGAAAAAAGTGAGTTGGCTTGTCCTTTGTGTATGGAGTTTGGTGAAAAAATTTCAAATATAACTGTATATTCACTAACAAAAAAAGCACTTAGGGGTGATATGACTCGTGATGGTGATGATGGTTATAATATATGTTTAAAACCATCATGTAAGTGTGTTTATTATTCTAAAAATAGGGTTATAAAAACAGATGAGTTAAAAAGAGAGTTTCACCTCAAAGATGACTCAACTATATATACAGTATGTTACTGTTTAAAGATAACAAAAGATGAGATTGTTGATGCGGTACAGAACAAAAAGCTAACTGGTATGAAAGATATCATGAGAGATTTAAAGGGTGAACCTCCTTGTGTATGTCACAAAAATAATCCCACTGGTTTATGTTGTGAAAATGAGTTCAATGATGTTATAAAAGAGGCGATAGTAAGTTATACCAAAAACTAGACAAATAATCCTGTTTTAACCCAATATCAGGTAAACTCTTCTTAACTAAATGGGGTGTGTATAAATGAGGGTAGTAACCGGTGTTGTGGGTAATGATGTTCATGTAGTAGCAAATAGATTGATTGATATCTCTTTGAGGGAGAGGGGATTTGAGGTATTTAACTTGGGTGTAAATACCTACTTAGAAGAGTTTATTGACGCAGTTATTGAGAGTGATGCTGATGTACTTTTGATATCTTCGCTAAATGGTGAGGCTGAGGGATGGAGTAGAGATCTTCCATTTTTAAAGAGTAAATATAATCTTAAAGATGTGATTTTTATGATTGGTGGAAATTTAGCAGTTGGTGAAGCTGACAGCCAGACGATAGTACCAAAATATAAAGCATATGGATTTGATCTTGTGTTTCATCAAATTGATCTTACTATTGGGCTTGATGTGCTTGAAAATTATATAAAAGAGCGCACATGAGTCTGCTTCAAAGAGAGCGAGAAGCGATTGTAAATAGTGAGTATATTGACAATTTTGATTTTGCTGAGATTGAAGAGTTTATCAAAGGGGCTGATAAAGAGCTTTTTATCTCTCATAAGTTTAAAAATTCCAACTCAATTTTAGTCCAGCCAAGAGGTGGTTTTCCAACTTATGAGAAAGTTTTTAAGCTTTATGAAGAGTTTAAAAAAGCTTCTGTTGATGTATTGCCTCTAACAATTGATAGCAATACTCGTCTAAACGATTATGCAAGTGCTAAAAAGATGCTTCAACTATCTGAAGAGAATGATGTTGATATGTTAAATGGTTATCCATTGGTAAACCACGGTTATAGAACAACTCGCAAGATGATAAAATATTTTAAAACACCTATAAGTTTGCGTCACGGTACTCCTGATGCTAGACTTTTGGTTGAGATTGCTTTGGCTTCGGGGATTTTTGAGATAGAGGGAGGTCCTATCACATATCTGCTCCCTTACTCTAAAAATTTTCCGCTTGATAAAGCGTTTTTGTATTGGAAATATGTTGAAAAAGTTTGTGCAAAATATTCTGCTTTAAATGAGCCAATAAACAGAGAGTCATTTGGTCCTTTGAGTGCTACGCTTCAACCTCCTGTAATTGTATTGGTCATTCAGATTTTAGAGATGCTTCTCTCACTAGAGGAGGGTGTAAAATCTTTTTCTGTCAGTTTTTCACAAACAGGCTCTATAAATCAAGATATAGTAAGCTCAAATGTTCTTAAAAAATTAGCAAGAGAGTATGCCAATAAATTTGGATATGAAGATGCTACTATCAACCTTGTTTATCATCAATGGATGGGTGCATTTCCAAGGGACAAAGAGCACTCAAACTCTTTGATAAATACAGCAACGGTTATCTCAGCTTTAGTTGGAGCTGATAAAATCATCACAAAAACACGAGACGAAGCTTTTGGAATTCCAACCTCTGCATCAAATGCACAAGCGGTATCAAATGTCAAATATACACTTAACATGTTAAAAGGTCTCCCAAAAATTGTTGATTTACAGGAGGAAGAGAATCTTACAAATGAGGTAAATGAAATCCTTGAAGTAGTTTTTAATGACTCTGCAGATACTTTATGGCGAAAGGTTTTTAACTCTATTAAAAATGGTTATATCGATATACCTTTCTCCCCCCATATAATCAACAATAACGAAGTGATAACAGTTCGAGATAGTGATAACAATATCCGAATTATAGATAAAGGAAAATTGCCAATTTCACAAAAGAGTTTTGCATATGAGAGATCAAAATTGGACATTGGTAGAGATCAAACCTTGGTAGATGAGATCATCAAAGGGATAGGAGTCATGTTGTGAGTAGACTTTTAATTGATGTTGGTAGTACATATTTTAAAACAAGTAGTGATGGAGAGATAGAGCAGTTTTTTAGAAATTTTGATAAAAATATCGAAGATGATTTAAGAGAGAAATGTCAAGAGGTTATAACAAAATATAAAAAAGAGGATATTTTTATCTGCTCTTCTGCAAATGGAGGACTTAGTACTCTTATTATCGCTCTAACCAACTCATTTAGCCTGAAATTTGCTACAAATATAGCTTATAATTCAGGTATAAATATCATAGATACACTCTTATATCCAAATATAAAAGAGTACTCAATCCCTACAGAGCTTATAGATGTTGTCATAATTTCTGGTGGTATTGATAGTGTGGGTGATGTTTTTGATAAAGAGCTTTTAAACTATCTTCAGAGGTTAAATTACTCAAATATCGTTTATGTAGGAAGTGAGGCAAATGTCTCGTTTATGAAAGAAAATATTGAAAATATTGTGATTTTACAAAATATTGTAAACAATAAACTACAAGTAAGAGAGGAGGAGTTAAAGAGTTATTTAACTAACCTCTATCAAGCAGATATCATAGGTAAAGAGGATATTAAGGAGCTCTACCATATAACTGCAAATCAAATTTTTCCAACACCTTATGTTGTAAATAGATCTTTAGAGTTTTTGCATAAAAGTTTTGATGTGGTTGACCCTTTTATCTTGATTGATATTGGTGGAGCGACTACTGATATACATTATAGTACGGATTTGGTCTCTGACAATATCGTGCAGATGAGTGGGTATGATAGGCTTGTTTTTAAAAAATTGGGTGTATTTAAATCAAGAGATTCATTAATCTTTAGTGCAAAAAATAATGAGTTTGTTTATGAGCTTTTAAATTTTTTAAATGTTACAGAGAATATTTTAGAGGAAAAAAGTCCACTCGCTACAAAAATTTTGATGCAACTATCTATCTTTTTAGTACTTTATAAAGTATCATCTAGCCATAGTGGTTATATAACATTGGATGTTGAGAGGTTATATAGTATAGTCTTTACAGGTGGGATTATAAAAGTATTAAGTTGTGAAGATATAGAGCAAATTTTGCACTTTTTTTATAAAAAGATATTGGGTTTTAGCCATATTCCAATGATTTTGATAGATAAAGAGTATAAAATTTGGACCATTGGAGCCACAAAGGAGCTAACATGTCAGTAAACAGCATAAGAAATCTTCTTGAAATTGCACAAAAAACAACACCTGATAAAATCTTTTTAAAGCAGGGTGAGATAGAGCTTACTTTTAGAGAACTCTATAAAAAAGTCAATCAAATAGCAAACTATATAAATTCCTTAAATCTTCCAAAGGAGAGTAGGATAGGTATTTACTCTAACAAAGGTATCGAGCAAGTTATCGCTATTTTGTCGATTCTATCAACAGAATATATAATTGTACCAATCTCAAGGTTTTTAAAGCCTGAGCAAGTTAAATATATCATTAAAGATTGTGATATCAAATGCATCATAACCGATAGTATAAAACTTCAAAGCATTAGAGATATCTCTTTTAATGGTCAGATAATTACCTATGAGTCGGTAGAAAAAGATGGTATCTCATTTGTTGAACTCTATAAATATTATAGTTTTGAGTATGAGTGTTCTATCAAGGGGCACAATAGTGCTGTTATAACTTATAGTTTTGGTGTGACTGGTTTTCCAAAAGGGATTGTAATTGGGCATAGAAGTTTGATTGATGGTGCTAGGATAGTTTGTGATTATCTTGATTTAAGAGATGATGATGTGATTTCGGGACTTTTATCATTTAATCTTGATTATGGTCTTAACCAAATTTTTTGCGCACTTTACAAAAAGATAACCTTAGCCATTCATAAACTTGTTTTGCCAAATGAGTTTTTTACCCATATCATACAAGATAGAGTGAGCGTCCTTCCTCTAATGCCTATTCATATCACGCAAATGTTTGATGAAGATGCTCATCGTTTGCCAACATCACAGCAGTTACAACAGGTTCGTATTATCACCTCCTCTGGTGGAAAGTTGACATCAAAAATGAGAGAAAATTGTGATAAATATTTTATAAATGCAGAGTTTTTCTCTATGCATGGACTCAGCGAAGCATTTCGTTCAGCCTATCTTGATCCAAAACAGATTAAAATCCGTCCAGACTCTATCGGCAAAGCGATACCTGATGTTGATCTTTATGTGATTAACGAAAATGGTGAAGATTGCAAACCTAGAGAGGTTGGGGAGTTGATTCACAGAGGGGCGTGTATCTATAAAGGGTATTGGAACTCTCCAAAAGATACTGACATGCGTTTTAAAAGTATTAAAATTTTAGAAAAAGTTATCAATCTTCGGGGTGAACTTATAGATGAAATAGTTGTTAGTAGTGGAGATTATGTATACAAAGATGAGGAAGATTATCTCTATTTTGTAGCAAGATGTGATGATATGATAAAAACTAGCGGTTATCGTGTAAGTCCCATTGAGATTGAGAGTGTTGTGTATGAAAATATTCCTACCGTTACCTTGTGTGCTGTATTTTCAATTGAAAATGAGAAAATTGAAGAGGAGATTGTTTTGGTTTATAGTGCGGCTAAAGAGATCAGTAAAAATGAGATTATATTTGAGCTTAAAAAACATCTTGCAAACTATATGATACCATCAATTATAGTCTATAAAAAATCTATACCGCTTCGTTATGGTGAGATCGATAAAAAAGCATTGAAAAAAGAGGTTATAGATCGTGATTAAAGTTTTTTTGGTTATATTTTTTCTTACAACTTCTCTCTTTTCACAAGATGGCAATCAAACAGAGATAAAAACAGATTTTATAAAGCAGATGCTTGAGGTTGAGAAGGAGTCAAACTCAACAATACTAAAATCTTTAGAGTTAAGTGAGATGATTGAAAAGATCAATGATTATCCTATCATCAAAAGTGTAAATAGTTATCTGGAGTATATATATACAGATATTGGTCGATTGACTCTATTTGTTATCATTATAATTCTTTCATATTTTTTAAGAAATATTGGACAGATGATATTTCCAGCACTTAAAAAGATATTTAAGACTACCGAAGATAACCCTCATGATACTGAAGTTGAAGATTTTGAAGTGCTTAAAGATCCATTGGCATTTTTGATAAAAGTCTTTGGTATAAATCTTGCTATTGATGTGCTTTTTTATCCATCTGATGCACCTAAATTTATAGATATAGCTTTGTATATCGCTTACCTTGTTGGATTTGTAAAACTTTTTAGCGTCTTTATTGATATATTTTTTGATATCTATTTTACAAATACTTATAAGAAAAAGAATATTGAATTTCGAAAAGAATTGGTGAACTTAATTAAACAAATTTTAAAGGCAATTGTTTATATAGTCTCATTTTTACTCTTTTTGAAAAAGATGAATGTTGATATTACAGGTTTTGTTGCATCTTTGGGACTTGGTGGTTTGATGATAGCTATGGCTTCAAAAGATACAGTTTCAAACTTTTTTGGCTCTTTGAAAATTATTTTTGATGAATCATTTTCACAAGGTGATTGGATTAGTGTTGCTGGGGTTGAGGGGACTGTTATTGAGCTTGGTTTTATAAGTACAAAAATTAGAACATTTGACAATGCCCTTATCTCTTTGCCAAATGCAAAACTTGCAAATGAGTCTGTAAAAAATTACAATAGAAGAAAAGTAGGGCGTAGAATTAAGATGCATATTGGTGTCAGTTATAGTGCAAAACGAGAAGATTTGGTGATGGCTGTTGATGAGATCAGGCAGATGTTAGTTAAACATCCCAAAATTGCAACTGAAGATAAGATAGGACATCTTAACAGACGATCAACCCTTATCGAGAGTAGTGATCTTTTAGGAGTAAAGTCTACTCTTTTAGTGCATGTAGACTCATTTGGGGATTCATCAATAAATATCTTGATTTATGCATTTTCAAAAACGACAAATTGGGCGGAGTGGTTAGAAGTGAAACAGGATATTTTACTAAAGATTTGGAAAATTTTAGATGATAGAAATTTAGAGATGCCATTTCCAACACAGACAATTTACCTTGAACAAAAACATGGAGGGGAAGATGACGATATTGTTGCCATTAACGGCAAAAGTTGAAGAGAGAGGAAAACTTGCAAACCTTGACAAGGTAAGAGTTTGGGCTTTTGTTGATTTGAGTGAAGGAAAAATTCAAAAGATTGATTATTTTGAAGATAGGCATGAGTATACGCAGTGGATTGATGTGGTTGTAGTTGCTAGTAAAGATGACTATATATGGCCATTTATTGAAGAGTCAATTGCTGTTTTAGAAGCACCGATTCAAAGAGAAGTGGATGATGTGATTGAAGCTTTTTTATTTAAAGAGCTTTATGAGGTTATAAATTAGACTTCTTATGCCACTCTATCATGGAGACAAATCCTTCCTTTGGTCTGAGTCTCCATGATAGAGTGGCATAAGAAGTCTATTAAATAAAGGAGTTAATTTGTCAGATTTTGTATTGTATATTCATATTTTAGCGGCCGCTTCATGGGTTGGAGGGGCGATGCTTTTGTTTGCACTAGGGATTTTTATGCGTGATAAAGAGGCAATAAGCACTGTTTATCACCATATAGGTCCAATTTATGGGTATTTTGAAACTGTAGTACTTGTCATATTATTGGCTTCTGGTACATATCTTTATACAGTATATGGTTTACATAATTTATGGCATGGATCTGACATAGAGTTATCTAACTATTTATATACAAAAATATATTTTGTTTTTGCAATTATTTTTGCAACTGTTGTTCATATGTATATATCACTTAAAGCACACGGCCGAGAGAGGACACAGATGGAAAAGATTATATCTAGGGGTACTTCACTTGGAATTTTTGTATTAAATCTTATAGTTTTATATTATGCGATGCTTATACGAACTATTCTCTCTTCTTAGGTCTGCTTGGTTTTATAATACTTTGACTATCTAATTTCATAGCAACAAAGTCACCGGAAAATATAGTGATATCATTAACTTTTCCGGTAACTGATATATTTTTTTTACCTGAACTATTTACCGAAGCAGTAGCTTCAAAAATGACATCTTCATCTTCTAATTTGACTGGATTTAAAAACTCTACTTTTGCACTTATTAGAAAAATATGTTTTATATTTACAGCTGCCAATGCGCAAAAGTTTGCTGCACTAAAGATTGAACCATCATAAACAATACCTTCATCGTCAACTTGTTCAGACTTTTTTGAATTGATTGAGACTTTTGCAAATCCATCTTCTAACTCTAATATTTTGTATGAGTGGTTTAAATGTATGTTTTTATGTGTTTTTAACTCATTTGATAAGGTTATATTCTCTTCTTCTATTTCTAAAACTTCGCCCATTAATTTCCCTAATATGTAACTTGATACAATATTACAATATCGGAAAAAAAGATTGAATCTTTATAGCAAAGCTTTTATATAAACTCTTTTTGGTGCTGGATATCCCTCTATAGTTAAGTTTATGTTAGTTGGGTCTAAAAAATCTTTCAAACTCTCACCATGTATCCATTTGGTTGCTCTTTGTTCATTTATGTCGGTTTTTTTGATTTTAAGTATCTCTATATCTTTAAAACCAGCTCTATAACACCAATTTTTAAGTGCGTTAATTGTTGGTACAAAATATATATTTGGTATTTTTGAATAAGTTGTTTTTGGCGTTAGTGTTATATCTTCATCTCCATCGATCATAAATGTATCAAGATACAAAACCCCATTTTTTAAAAGAGCTTTTTTTAGAGACTTTAGAGTTTTTATAGGGTCACTTCTATGGTATAAAACTCCTAAACAAAAAATTACATCAAACTTTTCATCATAGATATCTAAATGTTCAACCCCTAACATCTCAAAAACTATATCGCTTTTTAAAAAGTGGTTTATAAAGTCAAATTGAGTTTTATATAGTGGTGAAGGGTCAAAACCGACAACCTTTTTGGGTTTGTGTTTTAAAAAGCGAAACATATAATAGCCATTGTTACAACCTATATCTGCTACTTTTTTATCTTTTATCTCTATATAAGGCTCTAATAGATTGTATTTCATAAAACTTTGCCACTCACTATCTATAAAAGTATCAAAGAGTTGAAATGGACCTTTTCGCCATGGAGAGAGCTTTTTTGCAAAAGTTTGTATCTGTTCTTTCTCCCTAGATGAAATTTCACCACTAACTGTTATAATATCATCTAAATTGTAATCAACTGAAATTTTAGGAAGTGCGTTTAACTGCTCTCTTAATGGTGCTATATCTTTCCAATTAAGCCACTTTTCTCTACTATTTCTGACATCTATTAGGTTCAATTTGCTCCTTTGTACACTGGGAAATACTCTCTTCTATCTCATTTTTTATCTCTATCAAACCCTCTTTAGCTTCATCATAATCTATAAGATTTTTATCACACTTTTCTATGAAGTTTCCATCTATATCATAATAGCTATGACAATTGTCATAAAGGTGTGTTGAAACTCCACGCTCGTTAAAGTAGAGACATCCTTGAAATAGTAAGATAATTTGTAAATAGATAAAGTATTTCATAGTTGTGATTATACAAGAGTAATACTAAAATTATTTTTTGATACTCCGATACTACTCTTAATACAATTTAAGGAGACCTACATGGTAGAAGAGCAAGTAAGAGATGGTTTAACTTATTTAGATAATGGTGAAGTGTTATATGATGATCTATATCTACTTTCTGAAACAGATGAAAAAGGAGTAGTAACTTATGCAAGTGAATCTTTTTTAAAGGTAGCAAATTTAACTTCTGATGAGATAATAGGTCAACCACATAATGTGGTTAGACACCCTGATATGCCACGCGTTGCTTTTAAAAGTCTTTGGGATGATGTTAAGGCAAAAGGGTTTTGGACAGGGTATGTTAAAAATGCACGAAAAGGTGGAGGTTTTTACTGGGTTTATGCGACAGTATTAAAAAATGTAGATAAAAATGGAAAAATTAAATATGTTTCAATAAGAACAAAACCATCACGAGATGAAGTTAAAAAATATGACGAACTTTATAAGACATTGAAGTAGAAGGAAAATAGATTATGGCATTGGTAAAAAATAGAACAAATGGTGATAAGCAAACATTTTCAGCACCTAAAGCATCAAAAACAAGAAAAACTAGAACACTTGTAAAACAGCAACAGACAAGTGAAAGCATTGCTGAAATTGCAAATGTACTTTTGGATAATGCGCAAGAGAGTGTAAGTGCAGTAGAAGAGCTTAAAAGCTCTATGGATCAGATAGCAACAGCAGCTGAAGAGAACAGTGGAGCTAGTGAGCAAGTTTTAGAGGGGGTACGATACAGATATAAAAATTTACATAAGATGTCAGGTACAATCGATAAAGCAATAAATACAACGCTAAATACGGGTGATATAATAACCTCAGCAGTTGATCAAGTCAACTCCACTGTTAGTAAAATGGTGATATCTGTTGATGTGGCAAAAGAGTCATCACAAAAATCTGAAGAGCTTAAAATAAGTTCTCAAAATATCGGTGAAGCTATAGGATTTATCGCTAAAATTGCTGATCAAACCAATCTTTTAGCACTAAATGCCGCTATTGAGGCTAGTCGTGCTAAAGAGCATGGTAAAGGGTTTGCTGTAGTAGCTAGTGAGACTAGAAGTTTAGCCGCTGATAGTGAAAAAAATGCACAATTTATTGATAATTTAGTTACAAATATTCAAGTTAGTATAGATCATGTAATTCAAAGTATTACGGGGACTACTGATATTATTGAAAAAACAGGAGTTGATGGCAGAGTTTTATCTCTAACACTTGAAGAGCTTACAAAAATCGCAGTTTATTCTGTAGAAGCGGCTAGAAATGCCAACACTTTCACACAGAATCTACTCGAAGCAGCTGAGTTTAGTAAAAATGCTAGTGAAGAGATTGCTGAAGCTTCATCAAAGATTGCTATAGAAGTTGAAAAAACATTTAATGCTATTGATCTTCAAGCTTCATCGTTAGAGCAGACTGAAGATGATATCAAAGAGCTTACGGAGCTTTCAGAAGAGCTTAAATACTCAACAGACGCAGTAAAATCTTCAGAAGATATTGCTGTTAGTGCTGACGCGCTTAGCTCTTCAGTTGAGACTATTCAAGAGAGTATGCAAGATGTAACAGCATCACTGAATGATATTGAGCAGTTAAGTACCAAGACAAATGAAAATGCGATTAAAACAAAAGAGCGTATAGAGGGAGCTATAAAAGTTTCTGCTGATATCAACAGTGTTATAACGATAGTTAGAAATAATTTTGACATATTAAAAGCTAGTTTTGCACAGACAAAAGTAACAATCTTGGGAATCAAAGCAGACTTTGAGAAGTCTATAGTTGAGGGCAGTGGAGCTGATAGTGAACTTGTAAAGATCAAAAAAGAGTCACGGAATGTTGAAAAAACAGTTAGAAATATTTCAAACAGTATTATTCAACTTAACATGTTAGCTATTAGCGGAAGCATAGAAGCAGCTAGAGCTGGTGATTTTGGAAAAGGTTTTGAAGTTGTTAGTGCTGATATTAGAAATCTTGCACAAGATAGTGAAGCCAATACTGAAAAGATCAATGATACTATTGAAGGTATGAATAATGAGATAGAGTCTGTAAGCAGTGACTGGACTAATCTTTTGAAAACTCAAGAGGGTGAAAAAGGTATTATCGACACCTTAGTTGCAGAGATTGACAGAATAACAAATATGATCTCAGATGTAGTGGAGAGTTATCAAAACTTAAAAACTATGAATGATATGGACAATGAAGGTTTAAGCGCTATGTTAAATGGTGTTGAAGAGATTCAAAAAGCGATTGAGCTTTCGGCTACAAATGCTATGGAGTCAAGAAAAGCGAGTGAGCTTATCATTGAGACAATTAGCAATATGGCTGATGGTATTGAAGAGTTGGCGGTTTTGGCTGATGAGCTTCAGCAAGGTTAAGAGTCAAAAGAGATAAAAGGTAGAGATATGAAACAGGCATTGATTTTTAAATTAGATACATCAGAGTATGCGATAGATAGTGATGCACTTATTAAGATTGATCGTACTCCTGATTTAACACCTCTTTCATATGTATCTGACTCAATTTTAGGTTTATGTTCAAATGAGGGTCAAATTATACCTGTTTTTGATGCTCTATATCTTTTAACATCAAATAGTAAATTAGATATTAAAAAAGATAAGGTAAGATCATTGATTTTGCATCATAAAGATAAAATAATCTCTTTGATGGTTGAAGAGATAGTTGAAAACATCGATGTAGATCCTGTAAATATTGAGTATATTGACAATAGCAGTGACGGTGTAGTTGGATTTATGAAGTATAGTGATACTGTTGTTCAGATATTGGGACTAGATCAATTGATAAGTTTAGCTTCTGTAAAAACTTTAGAAAAAACAGAAAAAAAATATAAAAGTAAAAAACATATAGAGATGGTTAAACGAGGTAGTGAAATTGATAAACAGTATCTTGTATTTGAAATGGAAGATGAAAAATATGGGATAATGATCGATTCGATTAGAGAAATTATTGTTGTTGATCAAAACAAAATAACCCCTATTGCTAATAGTCCTAGAGAGATTTTAGGGTTAATTACACTACGAAAAGAGATAATACCTGTATTAGATCTTCGTCTATATTTTAAAAAAATAGCAAATAAGAGTGATAAAAATCGTATTTTAATTGTACATATTGAAAATTCACTTGTGGGATTGATGGTAGATTGTATTGATAATATTGTAGATATCTATGAAAATGAAATCAAAGAGTTATCTAGTAAATATAGAGATGAAAAAGTGTTGGGAATAGCCAAGCAGGGTAAAAATTTAACCACAATTTTGAGTGGTAACTATCTAAAAGTTCTCTCTTTAGATGTACAAGCATATCTACAAAACAGAGATGATTTTGGTGATAATAGAGTTATGCGTGATTATGAAAACTATAGTGAAGTTGTGATATTTACTCTTGGTGATGAAGAGTATGCCATGGATATCGAAGATATATTAGAGATAGTTCGTTTTGAGGGATTTACTGATGTTGTTGCTTCAAAAGATTATATTTTGGGTGTAATTAATTTAAGAGGTGAAGTGATACCTGTTGTCTCACTAGCAAATAGACTTGGACAAAAAGAGTCAAGAAGTGGACATGATAATATCTTGATAAGTATGGTTTTTGGATCTAAAGTTGGTTTTTTTGTAGAGTCTGTAAGTGATATTGTTGAAATTGCTTTGAATTTAATTAAAGAAAACAGTGATAAAAAAAGTATATTTTCACATACCATTTTGTTAGATGGTGGAGAGAGAATGATCTTAAAGATAGCAATTGAAAATCTTTTTTTAAAACAAAAGTTAGAAACTTGTGTAAAAGAGAGTGTGTAAGATGGCAAAAAAGATTCTTGTTGTAGATGATTCTGCATTGGTTAGAAAACAGCTTGGTTCTTTGCTTATAGATCAAGGATATGAAGTTGATTTTGCTAAAAATGGACAGATTGCGTGTGAAAAAGCCTTAGAGGTACAATATAATGCAATAACTATGGATATCAACATGCCGGTTATGGACGGTATAACAGCTGTTAGAAATATCATGAAAAAGTCTCCGACACCGATTGTGATGATTAGTTCTCTAACTACAGAAGATGCAGGACCTACTATTGAGGCTTTAGAACTTGGTGCAATTGATTGTGTTGCTAAGCCTGGAACTAGTAATCTTGGATTAAAAGATAGTGCTGAAAATATTTTAACTTATGTTAAAAATGCTGCAAGAATTCCAAGACGAAGATTGATAAATAGAGTACAAGCAGACAAAAGAGTAAAAAAGCGTCCAAAAGTTGAAAAAACGATCGGTAATACTCCTGCAAATAGAGTTGTGCTTATTGGCTCTTCAACAGGAGGTCCCGGACTATTAGAGAATATCTGTGCTTCTTTGCCTAGTGACTTTCCATTTGCTGTTTGTATGGTACAACATATGCCAGAAAAATTTACAGAGGCTTTTGCAAAAAGATTAGATAGAGCTTCCCAACTTCCTGTTTTTGAAGCTTCAAATAATCAGGAGCTTATGCAAGGTGTTGTCTATCTTGCTAAAGGTGGTAGACATTTGCATTTTAAGAAAAAAGTTTCAGGAAAAATTGTTTTAAAATTAGAAGATACAGATAAAAAACGATTTTTTATTCCTAGCGTGGATGAGATGTTTTTAAGCGCAGCAGAGGTGTTTGATCCTAAAAATATATTAGCAGTTTTGTTGACTGGAATTGGTGATGATGGGGCTGATGGTATGGTGAAGCTTAAAGATATGGGAACTCACACTTTGGCTGAATCAGAGGAGACAGCAACGGTATATGGCATGCCAAAAGAGGCGTATCTTAGAGGTGGGGTGAGTGAAAAATTACCTTTTGAAAAAATTTTACAAAAAATCAGTAGATATAGGTAGAGATTATGGCGCTAAAAAAAACAATATACAAAGATATAGTAGAAAAAGAGAAATTTGAGAGTTTGAGTGAAGCGGTGATATTTTTTGAAAGTAGCGACAGTTATGAGGATAAAAACTATGCTTTGAGTGAAATAGTTCAGTTTGATAGTGGATATCAAAAGATTGCTGAGATTTTACAAGTTGAGAATGATCATACTATAATCGATAATATTGGAATGATGTTATCATCAATTGATGGAAAAATAGCACCAATTGATGAAATTTTATCACTTTTAAAGAGAGAAGATCCTTATGTTCGCAATATCGCTATCTCTATTTTACAAAACTATGGTAGCGCTATAAAGTATTATATAGTGAAATATTTAATAGGCAATGATAGAGATCTTCGTATCTTTGCTATCAATGTTTTGGGTGATGTAAAGTTTGCTCAAAGCAGAGATATGATGATAGAGCTTTTAGAGAGTGAAGAAGATGTTAATGTTGCTATGACAGCGGTTGATTATCTTGGTGAAATTGGGTTAAAAGAGGATATTTCACTTTTAAATTCATTAAAAGAGAGATTTAAAGATGAGTTTTATGTCACATTTGCTGTAGATAATGCAGTTAATGCGATTAAAGGATAAATAATGGTTTTTTCGCAAGAAAATTTTGAAAAACTCTCCGAGTATATTTACCGAAAAAGTGGTATATATCTTGAATATACAAAACATTATGAGAAGCTCAGAAAACAGGTAGATAAGAGAAGTAAAAGTGAGGCTTATAGTAGTTTTAGAAAATATTTTTACACTCTTCGTTTTGAAGATAAAGAGGGTGTTGAATTTGAAGAGTTGATCAATGCTGTTACTGTAAATGAGACCTATTTTTATAGGGAAAATCATCAGTTTGAAATTTTGATCAATGAGTTACTTCCACAAATTGATCAGATAAAAGGAGCAAGTGAGCCTATACGGATATTGTGTGCACCTTGCTCTACCGGTGAAGAGCCATATTCGATTGCACTGCATCTTTTGGAAGATGACAAAATTGTAAATGAGCGCGATTTTGAGATTATCGGTATTGATATTGATTCGACTGTGATTGAAAAAGCACAAAAAGGGTTATATAGCGATAGATCAATTCATGCACTCTCACCTAGCATAAAAAGAAAATATTTTAAAAAAAAGATGGGTTACAATGAACTTGATCCAGATATCAGAGAGGCTATAACATTTCAAAAAGCAAATGTCTTTGATAAACAAGAGATGAGTACACTTGGAAAGTTTGATGTAATTTTTTCACGAAATATGCTTATCTATTTTGATGATGCAAGTAAGAAAGAGGTGGCAATGAACTTTTATAACATGTTAAACCCCCAGGGTTATATATTGTTAGGTCATGCTGAGTATATGAACAGAATTGTAACAGTTTTTAAACCGTTACAATTTAATAAACAAATTATATATCAAAAATAAAGGAAAAAATATGCCAACAGTACTATTTATAGATGATTCAGAGACAGCACTAGCTTCAACAAAGATTGCTACAAATTCAATGCCTATAGAGGTTAAACAGTATTTAAGAGCCATGGATGCACTTGATGAGATAGGTACGGGAGTTGTGAGACCTGATCTTATTATCACAGATCTTAATATGCCACAGATGAATGGATTAGAATTTTTAAAAGAGGCGCGTACTATGGATGAGACAAAAAAGACTCCTATTTTAATGTTGACAACTGAGACTAAACCAGAGTTAAAAGAACAGGGTAAAGCACTAGGCCTTACTGGTTGGATCGTAAAACCTTTTAATCCTGCACAACTTCAAGGTGCGATTAAGAGAGTTTTAAGGTTGTCTTAATGGGTGATACAAAAATGATATTGGAAATATTGCAGTCATCTTTAGAGCATATCAAAGAGGTTCAAGCTAATGTCAAAAAGTTAAACCAAGACTCAATGACTAAACTCTCAGATGCAATTTTTAAAGCAAATGTTGAGATAAATGAAGAGGGTTTTGTTGCACTTCAACATCAAGATATTTTAACGCAACAACTCAATGCAACAAGTGAGCTTTTGGAAATGATTAATACTCATATCAGTGAGAGTGAAATTGAAAACTTAAAAGATGATATAGCAGCTTCTTTGGAAGTTGCAAAAGCAAAAAAAGATGCGTTTAGTGGAAATGCATTTGAACATAAACATGAAGATTTAGTGGAACTATTTTAAAGGGTAAGGCAGAAGTATGAAAAAGGTATTAGTAGTAGATGATTCAAAAACGGTTCGACAGTATCATAAAGAGATCCTAAAACAGGCTGGTTATGATGTTTATGAAGTTGAAAATGGTTTAGAAGCGTTAGAGAAATCATTGGTTGAAACATTTGAGCTATTTTTGGTAGATATAAATATGCCTGTGATGGATGGATACTCATTTGTCAAAGAGTTAAGACAGAAGAGTTCATATGAGCTTACTCCAGTGATAATGATAAGTACAGAAGCTCAAGAGAGTGATCGAATCAGTGCTTATAAAAATGGTGCAAATCTCTACTTTACCAAACCTGTAAGACCTGATGATTTAACAGGATGTGTAGAAATATTAACATTTAGGAGTGCAGCATGAATGCATTATTAGAGTCATTTTTGCAAGAAGCAAGAGAGAATTTAAAGTTTATTGAGCAAAATCTTGAATCACTTGGAAGTGGTGATGAAGAGCTTTTAAATGCGATATTTAGAGCCGCTCATACACTAAAAGGAGGATCGGGAATAGTTGGCTTTGAGGGAGTGATGCATATAACTCACAAAGCTGAAGATCTTTTGGATCAATTAAGAGCTAAAAAACTAGAGTATAAAGATAGTATGCTTGATGCTCTTTATGATGCCTTTGATGAGGTTTTAAATTTAGTTGAAGCAGCTGAAGAGTCAGGTGATGTAGTAGAAGTTAACTCTGCAACTTGTGCAAAAATTATAAAGTATCTTGATGAGATGATGGGTACAAGTGAAGATAGTATGAGTAGTTCATTTTCCCTTCCTGAAGCTTTTGTTGGTAGTAGTGATGATATCTTTAATTATGAAAAGTTAGACCTCTCTACTCTTGATTGTGAAATTTTGAATGATGTGAATATAGATGAAGAGAGTTTAAATGATAAAAGAGCATATGCAATATTTTTTGATTTAGATAAATTATGTATGGTTTTTGGTAACGATCCTCTCTATGCACTCTCACTACTTGGTGATAAAGTAAAATATATTGCAACTTCATTAAGCTCTAATGATGCTAAAAATATAGTTTTAGGCAATGATAATGAAGAGGGTTTAGAGCTTTATCTAAAAATAACTGTTTTAGTTGAGGCTAAATATGAAGAGATTGAAGATGCTCTTTATAATTTTATTGATGATATCTCTATATTGCCACTATCATCTGTCAATGTAGAAAATAATAGGGATTTACTAAAAGAGAGTGAAGAGTCTAATAGTATTAATGAAAATATGTTAGATAAGATATTGGATCAGCAGATAGAGCAGTTAAATCATTTTAAAGACCAAAAGAGTCTACTTAGAGTAAAAGAAATTGCTACTGTATGTTCTTTTGCGTTAAAAAAAGAGTTTTTGCCAAAAGATGGTACACCTAAAAGTTTAATTGAAGCTATTGATATCTTAAGAGATGCTCCAAAGAAAGAAGAATTAATTCAAACAGTAGATGAGAAAGAGAAAAGTTCAAAAGAGTCAAAAGAGATAAAACAAGAGTCAAAAAAACAGATAGAGTCAAAAGATAATAAAAAAGATATTGTTCCCAAAGTAGTTAAAGTTGATCAATCTTCTATTGATCAACTTATGAGTGTAGTTGGTGAACTATTGGTAGCAAAAAACTCTTTGCCATATCTTGCTGAGTCCGTTGATGGACAAGATAGTGAAGTGACTAAAAGAGCAATTTTAGAGAAGTACTCTTTTATAGATAGACTTACAAGTCAGCTTCAAGATTTGACAATGTCTATGAGAATGCTTCCTCTGTCATATGTATTTGATCGTTATCCAAAACTTGTAAGAGATATATCAAAAAAGCTTGATAAAAAAGTCAAATTGATTCAAGAGGGTGGAGATACCAAACTTGATAAAAATATGATTGAGATGTTGGCTGATCCTCTGATACATATCATAAGAAACTCATTAGACCACGGTATTGAGTTACCACAAGAGCGAAGAGAATCAGGTAAATCCGAAACTGGACAAATTACTATGAAGGCTTATCCTCAATCTGATCGAGTTATGATCGAGATTATTGATGATGGAAAAGGGATAGATTCACAGATGGTTATCAATAAAGTTTTAGAAAAAGGATTAATTGATCCTTCAAAACTAGATTCTATGAGTGATAGTGAAAAGTTAAGTCTTATCATGTTGCCTGGATTGTCTACTGTTGATTCTATAAGTGAATATAGCGGTCGTGGTGTAGGTATGGATGTTGTTAAAAAATCAATTGATAGTTTTGGTGGGACAATTACACTTCATAGCGAAGTTGGCAAGGGGACTAAAATAGTTATGAGTATTCCTGTATCTCTTGCTGTAACAACACTTTTACATGTCTGTATGAATGGAATGCATTATGGTTTTCCAATGGATAGTGTTAGTGAAACTGTTAAAATCTCAAAAGAGAGTATAACAGTTTTAAACAATGAATATTATGTATATCTTAGGGGTGAAATTATTCCACTTGTGGTGGTTGGTGATATGGTTGATAAGAGTCTGTTAGATAGCCAATCTATCTCTGTTGTGGTGCTTGAAGTCAAAGATAATCAAATGGCGGTTGTAGTTAATGATCTTTTAGGTCAGTTAAATGTAGTTCAAAAACCACTTCAAGGGTTGTTGTCCGACCACTCATTGATTGGTGGTACGGCACTTTTAGGAAATGGGCAAATTATGATGATTATTGACCCTGTAAGTTTGTTAGAGGTTAGTGATTCGGTTGGAAGTTGTGAAATACTTGAAGAGATTGTTGCATAAAGGATAGATGATGTCAGTAATAACATATAATGGGTCAAAAGTTATTTTTAATGAGAATGTACTTGAAAATGAGTTGGTTGAATTGAGATCTTTTTTACAAGAGAATATAGATAAAAAGATTATATTTGATCTTAGTAGTTGCAATGATATGCATACGGCTATTGTACAGCTGTTAGTGGCGTTTAAAGCAACATATAGTTGTGATTTTGTAATTGCAGATAGGTCTAAACCTTATGCTATGGCTATAGATGTATTTGTAGGTGAGTAGTAGATGTTTGTTTTTCAAAATTGTGGTTTTTGTATTCTTTTAGTGTGTGATGATTTAAAACGAAAAAATCTCCTTTTAAATCTATTGAAAGAGTCTTATGAAAATGTTTATAGTACTTTAAATGATGATGATGCTGTAAAACTTTTTAATTTGCATAAAATAGATTTAGTTATCAAGTATGTTAGAAAGTATAAAGATGGTGATCTGCAAATAGTTGAAAAATTTAGAAAAGATAAGTTGGAAATTCCTATCTTTGCAATTTATGATTTGCCAAAGATTGAATTTTTTACTAAAACAGTAGAAGTTGGTATAAATAGAACTTTTCCAATTCCCATAAATAAAGATATGTTTTTGCGTGCTATTATACACTATTGCAATAATAAGGCTACGCAAAAAATGTTGCTTGATCAAATTAAGCTTTTGGATGATTATAAAGAGGCGATAGATAGAAGTTTTTTAGTCTCTAAAACGGATCCAGATGGAATTATTACCGATGCAAATGAAAACTTTTGTAAGGTTTCTGGATATAGTAAAGAGGAGCTTTTAGGGCAGTCTCATTCTATTGTTAGGCATCCTGAAACTCATGTTAGAGTTTTTAAAGATATGTGGAAAAAGATTTTAAATAGAGGTGTTTGGAAGGGTAGAATTAAAAATTTAAATAAAAATGGTGAAACTTATGTTGTTGAGTCTGTGATATCTCCTATCGTTGATAGTGATGAGAATATTACTGAGTTTATAGCAATTCGTCAAGATGTTACAAAGTTTATAAAAACTGGTCGGCTTGTGATAGAAAAAGAGCAAGAGAAAAAAGAGATGGAAAAAGAGCATTATAAAATCTTAAATAAGACAAAAGATGATTTTTTGGTAGTTTTTACACATGAGCTTAAAACTCCTCTCAATGCTATTATAAATTTTTCAAATAGTGCCTCTAAGAGAATTGAAAAGATCGATTCACCAAGAAAAGATTCACTTATAGAGATGATGCAAATAATTAAAAGTAATGGTTACAATATGTTACTTACTATCAACAATATACTTGATCTATCTAAACTTAAATCAGATAGATTGGAGTATAAAAAAGATAAGTTTACATTGGGAGATATTTTTGATGATTTGATGAGTAGATATGATGCATTGATACAGGAGTCTGAAGTTAATATCAATATCAAGCGTTCTTACATGGATAATAAATTGTTACTAGATAGATATAGAACTACTCAGGTTATCTCAAATATCCTCTCAAACTCAATTAAATATAGTAACAAAGAAGTTTTGATTTTTGCCGATATTGTAGATAATAGATTGGTTTTGACTATGGAAGATAATGGTCCTGGAATTGTAAATAAAGAGAAGATATTTGAACTTTATGAACAAGAGGATGACAATGAAATCAAAAGAGCATCAAAAGGTACTGGTATCGGTCTTCACTTTGTAAAACTTTTATGTGAAGGCATGAGTATAAATCTTAAGTTAGAAGACTCTAAAAAGCTTGGTGGTACCAAATTTACTCTTGGATTTGAGCTTTTAAAAGATGAAAAAAAGGAAGTTACTTATGAAAAAAATATTAATTGTTGATGACAATAAAAATAATAGATTAACACTGCAGTTTATACTTGAAGATTGGCAAGAGGAGTATCCAGATACAAAATTAGAACTTCATTTTGCACAGGATGGCAAAGAGGCTGTTTTGATGTGTGAAAAAGAGCTTTTTGATCTTATTTTTATGGATATAATGATGCCTGTGATGGATGGCATAGAAGCTACTACGCTCATAAGAAATGGAAAAAATAGGTCTGTTTTAATTATAGCGTGTTCAGCACTTAGCGACAATGAGTATAAAAATAAGATTATCACAGCCGGTGCGGAAGATTATGTAACTAAGCCAATAGATAGTGAACTTTTTATAAAAAGATTTACAAACTATATAGGACTTGTTAAAAATAGAAAATCACAACCCCATAATGTTGAATCTGAAAATGTAATGACTAATAAAGTATTTTATAGAAAAACGCAATTTTTAATCAAAAACGAAATATCACTCAGTGAGTTTTGGGAGTATTTTCTTTTAGATAGTTCATATGCGGATAAAGAAGAGTTTTCGGATTTGATAAGATTACTTTATGGTTTAGGGAGCTATCAAATCAAAAAAAATTACAATTTTAATATTTTTTTAGAAGAGAACAATGATAATGTCTATATAACTATGGATAATATAGTTTTACTCCAAACACCTTTGGTCGAAGAGATGGTTAAAAGGAATTACTCTAATGCTGATTATAAAATTTTGGGAAACAAGATAACTTTTGCTATAGAGAAAAAGCCTAAAAATAAGGTTACCCAAGAAAATATTACTGCTGAAGTTAATGCAGCGGAGGTCAAAGTAAAAAAAGAGAGTACAGTAGAACTTCAAACATATGATTTTATGGAACAAGATGATATTACTGAAATTAGAGAGATTGTAAGTGAGATGCAATCACTTATTATGCTAGTTGGTAGCTCAAATATTGGTGAAAATGATATAGGACAATTATCACATTATATACAGAGGTTTGGAACTGTTATATCCATATATTCACAAACTTATGCTATTTCAAGTGCACTCAAAGTTTTAGCAAATGATATTTTAGAAAATTCAGATCGTTTTCAAGAAAAAGCAACTGATATAGGGGTGCTTTGTGAAGCGTTTAATAGAGATTTGATTCTTTGGATTGAGAAACTTTTTTATGAGGGAGCTCCAAGTATTGATTTTTTAGATAACTCTATCATCTCAAATGCAAATATGATTAGCTCTTTTATAAAAGAACCACAGACACAAGAGGTGGAAGTTTTAGATGATATTTTTGATTTTTAACCTGCACCTGAATTTGAAGTGTAATTTTTGATTTTAGAACAATTTGTGCTAATGAAGAAAAAGGGGTCTATCATTGCCACCTTAACCCTTGGATAGTAGGTGATAACAAATTAGAGGCTAGCAACTAAGCAAACAGATATAAAACTTTATACTTTTAACAAATAAAATAAAAGGAGTATTGAATGCGCTATTGTAATCAATGTTTTACAGATGCTCGTATCGTTGAATATATCCATATGAATGGAGACCAAGCAAAACTATCCTTCCACTCACTTTCAATTATGTTATAATTTTATATGTTTGTTTGATGGTTGAAAAAGTGGAAGGCTTTTTGTGAAACGAGTGGAAGAATGTTGTGAAATTTACACTAAAGGAGAAAAACTCATGAATAGGTGGAATTAAAAAATCTGATTTGCTGGTCTTGAAAAAAGGATACATTGTAGTTTGACTCTAACAAAAATCTACTTTATGCCAAATATACTCAATACTCATTTTTATAAAGAAAATCAATGCCACTTCTGTTTGGGCTAAAGGTAAAGTCAGTCTCAAATCTTCTGGAGTTTTGATACTTTATTTTGATGGTTTGAACTATATCATTGATATATAGTAAGGTAATTTTTTTTGAAATCTTTTTACCTACCATAAGACCAAAACCACCCTCTTGGGTTGTTAAGAGTACAAGTTTATCAAGTTTTATGCCAAAATTTTCTACAAGCTCTTTTGCAAAAGTATTTCCAAACATAGAAATTGCAGCTTTTGATGTATCACCATTACTACTCATAAGATCTTCTGTTGTTGAGTTAAAAAGTAAGATTGAGAGAATATCGCTCTGTGTTAAAAATGGAGTAGAGCTAAAATTAATAATTTGAGTATCTAAAAGGCCATTAATGTTTATCAAAATTTTATATGGATCACTAAGATGTGATACGCTGATATTTAAAAATGGATTAAATATAGCACCAGCAAAAAGAATTTCACCACTTTGGACATTGAACTCTTTTTCTGCTTCAATGTGAGTACCTTCTAGTACTTTTGTTATACCTAAAAGTTCTAAATCCTGTTGTTTTTCCTTCCAAAATTGAAGATCAAAATTAAGAAGTATATTTGTATCTTTAACTTTGTATCTAATTGGCTTTTTTGAGAGTAATATAACATCAAACATAAGATTGTTCTCTTTTTTTGCCTCTTTTAAGGCTTTTTGTTTTTGAATAATTATAATATCATCATCTTGGACATAATGTTCTTTTTTTGCCTCATATGTTATAACACCTTTTAAAGCTTCTATTTTTCCATCAATTTTAGTATAGTTTTTTGAAAGTTTAGAGTGTAAAGATGCTTTAAGATATAGATCTCCTTCAACTCCCTTATAGTGGTAATTATCAGCTTTTAGGTCAAATTCTCCTTTAGTTTTATTGATATCATATGACCCTTTTATCGTTGCTTGATCATTTATCCACAAGTTATCAACTGTTATTTGGCTATTTTTATAAGAGATATGTGAGGTTTTGTTAGAGAAAAAAACTCTATCATAATCAAGATATGTACTAAAGTAGTAATTTTGTAGTTCATAAAGATTACGATCTTTTTTAATATTAAATCTAATATTTTCAGCAAATATGAACTTGTTTTGACTATATTCATAAACAAGCCATTTGCTTTTAAATTCAAGATACATGTTATCTAATTTTCGTATTATACCTTTTAGTGCGACTTCACCATCAATTGGTTGTTTTTCAAAGTTGTAAAATTTAGAAATATGCTCTTGCAAGGTTTTTAGTGATGTAGTTGAAGTATTTAAAAAAAGTTTATCTGTTGATCCTTTTAGTGACAGTTTATCATTATCCGTTTTTAAGTTTACATCAAGCATGTTGTTTTTTGGTTCATATTTTATAGTACTTGTAAAATATTTATGTGTAAGTTTACTCTCAAGAAGTGATGTTTTATAACTTGTTTTTGTGTGAATTGGAAAAAATGCATTTATTTTTAGATTTTTATCGAAATTTTGTAAAAGTGAGTTTTTTACCAAATGAATATCACCATTAAGCAAAAAACCGTCTAAATAAGATAGTTTACCTTTTAGATTTACTGCATTTGATTTTAGTGATATATCTGTATCAAAATTGTCAAGATTATGAAAATCTATCGGTATTTTTGTCTCTAATGAGGCTTTTAATCTCTTAAGTTGTGGAGGTAAGCTTTTTATATATTCATTTATATCAATCTCATTACTCTTAATCTCCAACAACCCTTTTTTATAATTTTTTGAACTATATTCTGCTACAAAATTTCTGTTTTTTAATATGCTTTGGACAGTGTGCGTATCACCTCTAAATTTAATTTTACTATCTTTTGTTAGTTTAATGATACTATTATCTAAATTTCGTAAATTATCAATAAACAGTTCGCCCTTGTACGAGAATTTTTTATCATAAAGAAGATTGGCATTTAATGCAACTCTTTTACTATATTTTGAAGTTAAATTTCCCTCAAGTTGTACATCAAGATGAAGTGATGTAAAGTTAAAATCAGCATGTGCGACTACATTTTTAATTGATGCATTAAGCTCTTTTAAATTATCTGTTAAAAGATTTGAAGTTTGAAGATTTATATCAGATTGTAGGCCATTTTGATCAACTTCTAAAGATAGTTTGATAGGTTTTATCTTGTTAAAATCAAAAAACGGTACAAACCTTTTAAAATATTTATCATTTAGTTTAACTGTAGCATCTGTTATAAGTCTGTTCTCTTTGATATATCCTTTTGCAAATATCTCCCACATGTTGGTTGTAGAGGAGATAGTAGTCTCTCTTGCCCAAAATAGTTTGAAATCTGTTTTAAAGTTTCTAGCCTCTAATTTAAGTTTTTTTATCTTATATTTTGAATGTTTATATGGGTTTATATCTGTTTTAAAATTATCAATTTTTATCTCTTTTATTAGATTTTTAAAACCTTTTTTATTATCCGTCTGTGTTGTGCTGTTTAAATCATGTTTTTTTATTTTTATTTTATAAAATTTCTGTACTTTTACCAAATCTATATCTGTTATCCAAAGATGGTTAAAATCTAAAATTCCATCATTCATCTTACCATCTGCCGTGATATTTGTATAATCACTCTGAGTATACAAAGAGAAACTGCCTATTGATAATTTTGTAAAATCTCCTACTATATCATTTGCTATAAATTTAAGTTTGTCAATATTTAGATCATGTTTACTGTATGGTTTTGTAGAAAAATATAGAGATACGATGTTTAGTGTTGGAATATCTTTAAGCTTTTTTTTGTGAGATTTTTTCTTTTTGTTTTGATCATCTATTAACTCTTCTAAAACAGATAGATCAACCTCTTTTAATGATATATCATCAATTTTTATCTCTGCTTTTAATAGAGCTTTAAAATTTATATCGATATATACCTCTTTTGTAAGAAGTTTATCTTTATAAGTAACATCTTTTAAAGTTATATTTTTGAGTAAATTTCCTTCAAGTTTTTTATATTTTATATCATAAGAACTTGTTACTTTATCCACAAGATAGACCATACTTGTTTCACTTGCAAGGACAAAAAATAGAAGTGTTGATATAAGAATTAAAAACTCAATAATGCCCAATAAATGAATAGTTTTTTTTCTCAATATGATTGTCCTATTTGAAAATGCATTGCATATTGAGTATTGTCATTGATATCCATTGCTATATCAAATTTAATAGGTCCAATTGGGGAGATATAACGAACTCCTGTTCCAATTGAATGTATAAAATCTATACTAAAACGGTTACTTTTTTTACTTAAAAGTGTAGAGTCTAAAAAAATTGCTCCATTAATCCTTTTATAGATATGATGACTTGCTTCCAAGGTTGTATCTATCATTGTTTTAGCACCTATTTTGTTATCTGGAGCATCGAATGAACCGAGTGAATTATATCCATATCCACGATTACTAAAGGATCCTCCTGCAAAAAAGAGTTTAGACTCTGGAAGATGATTTTCATACTCATGTATTAGACCAAGTTTTCCTTTTGCAGCCAAAGTCAATGATTGTAAAGATTTGATAACTCTTAGTTCAGTTATAGATTTTGTATAGGTGCTACTCTCTTTAAGGATATCTAGACCAATTTCAAAGTATTCACTAAGATAGATACCATTTTTAGGATCAATCCTCGAATCTCTAAAATCTGTGGCAACTTTTATAAATGGAAAAAACAGGTTAAAATCACCATCAGATACACTACCTGTATCTTGAAGTTTTTTGATATTGATTTTTTGAAGACCCAGCCCAAAATCGATACTAAACCAGTTATACTCCCTTAAAAGGTGTAATAAATTTGAATATTTACGCTCATTAAAACTATTAAATTCTATTTTTGAATAAGAGAAATCGTTTTTAAGATCAAGATAAAAATACTTAAGCATAGGTACTTTTACAAATGCAGGCCAATATAGAGTATTTCTAGCAAACTTCTCTTTTGCAGAGTATTTAAAATCAAATGCAATTTTTTTAGCATTTGTTACAAAATTTCTCTTCTCCCATCGAAATAGGCTTCTTGGACCGATGTCAGTTTCGTATCCGATACCAACTTCAATACGCGAATTTTTCTCTTTCTCTTTGAGTGTTATATCGACATTAACTACGTCATTTTTTTTATTTGTATTTAATACAATTGCATCAAATGCTTCAAGACCAGATATCGTACTATAACTTCTATTGATTTTTTTTAAATCATAACGATCACCTCTCTCAAATGCAAGACGCGAACGGATAACATTTTTATTGATATTTTTAGGTGTATTGATATTTATCTCTCCAAAATGACATAACTGATTTTTGTGTAGTTTATAGATAAGTTCAACGCTGTTTTTTTCGATATCAACACGAGCTTTAGTATCTAAGACAAAGTTACAATAGCCTTTTTCCAACATTTGTGTTTTGATATTTTTTTTAATTTCACTAAAGAGTGGCGCACGAAAGCGGTCACCTTGTTTAAAAGTTATAAGTTTTTTAATATTTTCATCACTTTTTATAATAATTTTAGAGATACGAGCTTTTGCTCCTTCATCTATTTTAAAAGTGATGGTTGAATTTGACTCGATTTTATTGACCTTTGCGTTATAAAATCCTTCTGATTTGTAAAAATATCCTAAAGATTCATTGAGCAGTGGAATGATTTTTGTATGAACTTTGGGAGTTTTATCTTTCCAAAATTTATACCATGGTGGAAGTTTGATATCTAAAGCTTCATAAAGTGCACTAGGTTTTATCTCTCCATCTGTCTGAAATTTTAATTTTTTTATCTGTGAAGCTTGAAGAGATAGAGGTAAAAATGTGAGCAAAACTATCAAGTAAAACCGCACAAATACCTCCATTTTTTGTAGATTATAGCAAAAAAGTTATAAACTTAACTCCTGCCAAGATACTCTAAAACTATCGTAATAACCATCATCGTAATGATCGTAAAGTGTAATGTTTATATGATATTCATCTATAACATCTACATAAATGATAACATAATCATTTGTAATTTTTAAAGTACCATAGTTTGGCTTTTCGTATTCATATCCATAAAAATCTTCTACTGTGACAAAAGAGCTATTTCCAAACTTTGGATCGTCTATCGATCCACTATATCGATAAGAGTACTCTTTTACACTATCTTCATAATAGTCATAAAGAACTTGACTTAAAAGAATTTTATTGTAAAAATATAAATCTTCCAACCATATAGTGTTTGCGCTACTAGTTACGTGTAACAAACTTTGATAATCATCCCATTCTGTGATGATATTAAGATTGCCTATCACATATGGTGATTGACCAGGATTTACAACACTTGCTTGATGTATAATAGCTCTTGATCTTAAAACATTTTTGACAATAGTTTTTGCGTCATATCTGCTTATTGTATCATCGTCATACGAATATGAGAGTTGATTAACAGATGTAACTTGACAGCCGGTTATAAATAGTGAAAATATGATAACGGTAATAAAATACTTAACTTTCATGACTTCTCCTTATAATTTCTTTTACCATATTATAAAAGAAAATTGTGAAAGGATTGTGCTGTTAGTAGTTTTCAAACACCTCCACACCTGCTCCATATTGAAAAACCAACTCATGTCCTAATTTGACTCCATATAGTAGAGCTAAAAATGAGATGATAGTCAAAGCTGTCGTAATATGTTTTAGCCAAACTTTTTTAATACCAATTGTTAAAAATTTTAATAACATGGAGGTAAGATAAAGGAGTATTGTATATGTTCCAACTGCTTTATGTTTATCAAAGAAGTTTTGTCCATCGATTGAAAGTAGGGGTTTTACATCAGGTGCTGCCGCTTTTCCTGTGATGAATGCTAAGAATATAAATAAAATACCCATATAAAAAAGTATATTGGATACATGCATATACCCTTTATCAGAGTTTAAGACATTAAGCCATTGAAAAATTAGTGCCATTATAGGAAGAACAATTGCAAAATGTACAACATGTGGGTGATAAAACTCTATTCCCATAGGTAACTTATCTAAAAGCTCATAAAATCTCATCTCTAAATCAGAAAAATCCATGGTATACATATCCCTACAATTTTATTACTAATCTTAGTTTAATCGCTCTTAAAAGGGTCTTTATATACTATTGTGATAAAATGACGAAAATTTTTTTTAAGGTTAAGATTTGAGAGCATTAATTAGTGTGAGTGATAAGAGTGGTATTGTGAAATTTGCTTTGGGTTTACAAGAGCTTGGTTTTGAAATTATATCAACAGGTGGGACTTTTAAACTGTTGGAAAAAGAGGGAGTTAAAGCAATTCAGATAAGTGATGTTACAAAATTTCCAGAGATGTTTGATGGAAGAGTAAAAACACTAAATCCCCATATACACGGTGGAATTTTGCATAAAAGAGATTTAAAAGAGCATGTACAAATAGCAAAAGAGCACAATATAAAGAGTATTGATCTAGTCTGTGTAAATCTATATCCATTTAAAGAGACTATAAAAACAACTGACGATTTTAATGAGATAATCGAAAATATCGATATAGGTGGACCTGCAATGGTCAGAAGTGGGGCTAAAAATTTTAATGATGTTATAACTGTTATCGATAGTGGTGATTATGATGAAATTTTGCATCGATTAAAGAGTGATACAAATACGATAGAGTTTAGACGAGATCTGATGATAAAAGCGTATGAGCATACGGCCTCTTATGATGCGATGATTGCAAATTATATGAATGAGAGATTTAATGGTGGTTTTGGAAATAAACAGTTTATTGTAGGTCAAAAAGCATTTGATACAAGATATGGTGAAAATCCACACCAAAAAGGAGCACTTTACCAATTTGAAAGCTTTTTTACAGATAATTTTAAAGCACTCAAAGGGGAAGCGAGTTTTAACAATATGACAGATATAAACGGTGCTATTAAAATCGCTGCTTCATTTGGTGATTGGCCGGCTGTTTGTATTGTAAAACATGCGAATGCTTGTGGGTTTGCAATCAAAGAGAGTTTGTATGATAGTTATGTAGAAGCACTAAAATGTGATCCTATATCGGCATTTGGTGGTGTTATAGCTATAAATGGTGAGCTAGATGAGAAGTTGGCAATAAAGATAAATGAGATTTTTACCGAAGTTATCATTGCAGCGTCGGTGAGCAAAGAGGCGCTAAAAGTTTTTGAAAATAAAAAAAGAATTAAGATATTTGTACAAGATAGTGATTATCTAACTTTAGCAGATGATGCATATGATTTTAAACATGTAGATGGTGGATTTGTCTATCAAAATAGTGATAAAGTTGGTGAAAATGAGGTAAAAGATGCAAAATTAGTAACTGTTTTAGAAGCTAGTGAAGATGAGAAAAAGGATCTTGAAATTGCATATAAAGTAGCTTCATTGACCAAATCAAACTGTATTGTTTATGTTAAAGATGGGGCAATGGTAGCAATTGGTATGGGCATGACTAGCCGTGTTGATGCGGCACAGTGTGCACTGAAAAAAGCAAATCAGAGTGGTTTAGATGTGAGAGGTTCTGTACTAGCTAGTGAAGCGTTTTTCCCATTTCGAGATTCCATCGATGCAGCAGCAAAAGCTGGTGTAAAAGCTATCATTGAACCAGGTGGTAGTATCAGAGATGATGAAATTATAGAAGCGGCAAATGAGTTTGGCATGAGTTTGTATTTTAGCAATGTAAGACATTTTTTACACTAAATGCTGGTGTGGTTGGTTAAAATCACACCACACTCAATATGTTTGGTATAACCAAACTGATCAAACAGAGCAAAATTTTCTATCTCAAAATCTAGTTTTAAGATATCTAAATCTTTTTTAAGTGTCAAAGGATTGCAAGATATATAGATAATTTTTTCAAATTTTTTGATAAATTCTATCGTCTGTTCATCCAATCCTGCTCTTGGAGGGTCGACAAAAACAGTAGAGAAAGAGAACTTATCAAGATTGATATCTTTTAAACGGTTAAATTCTCTCTCTTTGTTTAAAGCTTGTATTAGCTCTTGGCTACTTAGTCTTATAAACTCTATATTGTTTATGTTGTTTAGTTTACAGTTTTCTCTGGCTGTTTTGATTGATCTTTTGGATATTTCTGTGGCTAATACTTCTCTAAAGTTTTCGCTTAGGGGGAGTGTGAAGTTGCCATGTCCGCAGTACAGCTCTAAAAGGTCTGATTTGCTTGTACCAATTTTATCTTTAACCCAGCCGATCATCTTTTCATTTACACCGCTATTTGGTTGGGTAAAACCTGTGTCATAGAGTTTGTAGTGGTATTGTTTTCCTAAGATTGTCAATGTCTCACTGATATACTCTTTTGTGATGATCTTTTTAACACCTCTTGATCTGCCGATAAGGTTGATATTTAGTTTTTTTGCAAGCTCATTTGCTTTACTCTCCCAAATATCGTCAATCTTTTTATGGTAAATTAGAGTGATTAGGAGCTCACAACTATTACTTGATAGAAATTCTATTGCAAAAAGTCTCTTTTTTAGTATCTCATTTTTCTCTATCTCTTTTAGGAGTATTGGCATCATTTTAGCTATTGTCTTACTTACGATAGAACACTCTTTTATCTGAACATAACCTTTTTTTTCTAAAGTGCTCATAGCATAACTGATTTTATTGTTTTCAAAAAATATTTTAAATTCACATCTATCTCTAAAATGAGACTCTTTTGAGGTGAAAATATCAATATTTTCTATCTCAAATTTCTCTTTGATAAGTTTTACTTTATACTCAATTTGCTTTTGATATGTTTTATCGTACAGTGTACAGCTACCACACACTCCAAAATATTCACATATCACTTAAAACTCGCTATCAGATTTCCAACTAAAAGATTCCAACCATCAACAAGCACAAAGATGAGCAACTTAAAAGGCATTGAGATCATCACAGGTGGAAGCATCATCATACCCATCGCCATAAGTACTGAACTAACTACCATGTCAATAACCAAAAAAGGTAAAAAGAGCAAAAAACCAATCTCAAATGCAGTCTTAAGCTCACTAATCATAAAAGCAGGAATAGCAACGCTAAGTGGAACTTCTTTATAATTTTGTGGATTTTGTACATCTCTAATTCTAAAAAATAGTGCAAGATCTTTCTCTCTTGTATTTCTTATCATAAACTCTTTAAAAGGTTCAACTCCCTTTTCAAAAGCTACTTCATATGATATCTCTTTATCCATGTATGGTTTTACAGCGTTGTCATAAGCTCTCTGTCCAACAGGCTCCATGATGAAAAATGTCAATATCATCGCTAACGATATCAATATTTGATTTGGAGGCATCTGTTGGGTTCCCAGAGCTTGGCGAAGAAATGAAAATACTATCACAAGGCGTATAAAGCTTGTCATCACCAAAAGAAGTGAAGGAGCCATGACAAGAAGTGTTAAGATGATTAAGACATTTAGTGAGCTTACAAGATCTTTAGGTTCACCTGGTGCTGAGAGTGAGATGTCGATATTTGGAACAGTTACAGCATCAGCTCCAAAAGCAGTTGAAAGGGCTAAAAAAGATATTAACGCTACTGCTTTTAAAATGGCTACCCTCCATTAGTGGCTGAATCTAAAATGCTTTTCTTAGCACTTGGTTTATCATCCTTATCTTTTGAGAAAAAGTATAACTCAACTCTCCTATTTTTTTCCTTACCTTCAGGGGTTAAATTTGATGCTATAGGATCAAACTCTGCTTTTCCGCTTGCTGTTAAAAGTTTTGGTTCTATATCATTGTCTACAAGTACCTCTACTACTGATATTGCCCTCTCAGCAGAGAGTGACCAATTTCCACGATATAGACCAACAGAATCCATCGACGAATCATCTGTATGACCTACGACATTGATGTTTAAATTTTTGGGAAGTTTATCTATGATGAGTGCAATTCTTTTTAAAAATAAAAAGGCATCTTCATTGTCTATTGTTGCACTTCCTGCTTTAAAAAGAAGTTTAGCCGGAAGTCTTATCATAAAGCCATCTTCACTCTCTTGTAGTGTTATCTCAGTTGCATTTGCCGAACCATCTTTCATCATCTCATTGATCTCTATGATTGTTCTTTTCATAGTTTTTATTTTTTGTGCTGTCTCATCTTGTTGATCGATTGGCGTTGTCTCTTGTTGTCTCTCTTGGCTAATTTCAGTTTTAGTTCCACCCTCTAAAACACTCAATGCTCCTGAGAGTGAACCAACAGCTTCTTCAACTTTTTTAGCATCCATGGTTGACATGGAGAGAAGTAGAACAAAAAAACATAAAAGTAGTGACATAAGATCACCAAAAGCAGCAAGCCATCCAGGAAGACACTTGGGGCAATCTGGTTCAGGACACTTTCTTTTTTTACCCATTTATACACACTCCAATCTTAAATTCCCTCTATCTCTATTTGTCAAATTGGCTTTCGCGCTCATTTGGTGCTAAAAATGCCAATAATTTTGCCTCTAAAGTTCTTGGATTGTCTCCTGCTTGAATTGACATGATACCTTCAATGATAAGAGTTTTTACAACCATTTCATCACTATTTCTAAGCCCTAAAATATTCTCAACAGGACCTCCGATAATATTTCCAAGCATTGCACCGTACATGGTGGTAAGAAGAGCAACCGCCATAGCTGGTCCAATGGCTGCAGGATCAGCCATATTTAAAAGCATTGCAACAAGACCTATAAGAGTACCAATCATCCCCATCGCACCTGCAAAACCTGCTAATTGTCCAAACATAGTGGCGTTTGATTTGTGTCTGCCATCAGTTTGTTCCATGTCAATCTCTAAAAGGTCTCTGATGATATCCGGCTCATTTCCATCTATCGCCATACTAAGACCTCGTTTTAAAAATTCATTTTCTTCATTATTTGCATCTGCTTCAAGTGCAAGTATGCCATCTTTTCTTGCTTTTGTTGAGAAATCAACTAGTTTTGATATAAGCTCTTTAGGATCATTAGTAACTGGTTTAATAGCTACCATAAAAATCTTACCAAAAGATTTTATCTGCTCCATTTTAAAGCCGATTAGAAGAGTTCCAGCTGTTCCACCAAATACAATCAATATAGAAGGAATATCGATATACGGTCCAACACCAACACCCATAGCCATAGCGCCTATAAGTAACGCCATTGTAAGTACCAATCCTATAACACTACCTAAGTCCATTGTAATCTCTACCCTTAAAAAGTTTGAATAATTTCATTATTGTCTAAATATCGGTAAAATATGTAAAACATTTAATAATTTGAACGATATAGTAAAAAATAAGAATTAATTTATATTTTAAAAGTATAATCTTACTGAAATAAATATAAATTAAATAAACTATTTTAATATTTTAAAAGGAAAAGAGTATATGTCAAATATATCAATCATAATATTAGCCGCAGGCAAAGGTTCTAGGATGAAATCATCAAAGCCTAAGGTACTTCATTTTATATCAGGTTTTGAGATGCTTTATTATTCGATTATTGAAGCTAAAAAGTTAAGTGATGATATCACGGTAGTTTTATATCATCAAGCCCAGCTAGTTGAGAAGCAGATGCGAAAATATTTTGATGATGTAAAGTTTGTAATTCAAGACCATAGTAACTATCCAGGAACCGGAGGTGCGGTTATGAATATAGAGACAAAACATGACAGGGTATTGGTACTAAATGGGGACATGCCTTTGGTAGAATCACAAGAGCTTGAAAAATTTTCAAAGATTGATGCAGATATTGTGATGAGTGTTATCAAGATGGATGACTCTAGTGGTTATGGAAGAGTTTTGATAGAGAATGATGAAGTTGTAAAAATCATAGAAGAGAAAGATGCAAGTGAGCTTGAAAAAGAGATAAAAACCGTTAATGCCGGAATTTATCTCTTTTCTAACAATATTTTAAATCGTTATCTTCCAAAACTTAATAATAACAATGCACAAGAGGAGTATTATATAACCGATGTTGTAGAACTTGCTAAAAACGATGGAGCAAAGATATCTCCTTTGTATGTAAAAGAGGAGAACTTTAAAGGTGTAAACTCCAAGTATGACCTCTCAATCGCTGAAGAGATCATGCAAAAGAGAATCAAAAAGAAGTTTATGACAGATGGTGTGATTATGCAGCTTCCAGATACTATCTTTATAGATTCTGATGTAGAGATAGAGGGTGAATCGATTATCGAACACGGGGTAACTCTTTTGAGTGGGTGTAAAATTATAAATAGCCATATCAAAGCAAATTGTGTAATAGAAGATAGTACAATACAAAACTCAAGTATAGGTCCAATATCAAGAATAAGACCTAAAAGTATCTTAGAAGATACTCATATAGGTAACTTTGTAGAGGTTAAAAAATCTATTTTAAAAGGTGTCAAAGCTGGACATTTGAGTTACCTTGGAGATAGTGAGATAGATGAGGGGACAAACATAGGAGCAGGAACTATAACATGTAACTATGATGGTAAGAATAAGCATAAAACCAAAATAGGAAAAAATGTTTTTATAGGAAGCGATACGCAGATAGTTGCACCAGTTGTCATAGAAGATAGAGTCTTAATAGCAGCTGGAACTACTGTCAACAGAGATGTTAAAGAGGGTTCTTTAGCTATTAGTAGGACAGAGATGAAAACAGTCGAGGGGTTTTTTGATAAATTTTTTAAGGAGTAACAATTTTAAAAGATAAAAATATTCTTATAGGCATTACAGGCTCAATTGCTATTTATAAAGCTTTAGAGCTTATTCGTCTATATATCAAAGCTGGTGCAAAAGTTAGAGTTGTCATGACTGGTAGTGCTACAAGGTTTATAACGCCTTTGACTTTTGAAGCAATTAGTGGTCAAAAGGTGTTATATGATGAGAGTGAGAGTTGGGCAACTGACAATAACCACATAGATATAACAAAATGCTCTGATATCTTTGTCATAGCTCCTGCTACTGTAAATACGATCAACAAACTTAGTAACGGTATAGCTGACAATCTTCTAACTCAAAGTTTGATAGCCTACAACGGTGTAAAGCTCATAGCTCCTGCTGCAAATACAGCCATGTATAAAAACACAATCACTCAAAACTCTCTTAAAATGTTAAAGTTGTTAAATTATGAAGTGGTAGAACCAATTAGTAAACTATTAGCATGTGGAGATGAAGGGGAGGGCGCTTTGGCTGAAGTTTCGGAAATCTTTTACAAAAGTGTACAAATTCTAAAAAGAGATGAGTTTTGGACAAATCGTCGTGTTATAGTTACGGGTGGTGGCACTATAGAAAAAATTGATGATGTTAGATATTTATCAAACTTTTCAAGTGGGAAAATGGCAAAAGCTCTTTCATTGGCACTATATATCAAAGGTGCTGATGTCTGTTTTATCACTACTAAAAAGTTTGATGACCTGCCAGAGGGAATTTATCAACTTGATGTAGAGAGTACAGATGAGCTTAATGAGTACTTAGTAGACGCCATTAGAGTATCTAAAAAAGGAGTCTTGACCAAAGCTACACTTATGGATGATTCAGTCCCACAGTTGATACAAAAAAAGCCATATCTCTTTATGGCTGCCGCTGTAAGTGATTACAGACCAAAGTTTCCACAAGAGGGAAAGATGAAAAAAGAGATGATTGGCGATGTATGGAATTTAGAACTTGAAAAAAATATCGATATCTTAAACTCTATAGATAAAGAGGGAATTTTTACGGTTGGTTTCAAAGCTGAGATGGATAAGAAAAATGGTGAAAATTGTACAAGAAAAATGTTAGAAGATAAAAACCTAGATGCAGTTTGTCTAAATTATGTGAGTGATAACGCTTTTGGAAGTGATAAAAATGAGATAACACTTTTTACAAAAGATGATAAAACTAAGTTGCCTCTAGCTTCAAAGTTTGATATATCTATAGAGCTTTTAGACAAATTATCTAAAATTAACGCATGATAAACCAGATAACACAAATTGCTAAAATTGAGACACTTTTAGCAAATCTTAAAGCAACCCGTTTTAATGCATCACTCCCTATGACAATAGATGTACTTGAAAAGAGTGCAAAAAATGAGTATTTGTTAAAAATTGGTAACAAAGAGATTAACACCAAAAGTGCTAAAGCTCTTGATGTTGGAAGTAAATATTGGGGAATTATGAAAGAAGATCCCGTTTTAAATACTCTAAGTCTTTCACAACTTTTAAAAAAACCAAAACTATTACAATCCCAAAGAGCCAATTTTTTACCACAATTCTCACAAGCAAATTTGCAAGAACTTATCTCAAAAGAGAGTCCTAAAATGGAGTTAAAATTGATGCTTTTAGAGAAGTTATCTACGGCTACTAGTAAAAATGAGTTTATGACTCTAACAAACATGATAGCGGCTCTTAATGAAAATGTATTTACAATGGTTTTAAAAGAGGGCAATCAAAACACGATGTTTCAATTTAAAAAAAGAAAAAAAGTAGATAAAAACCCTAATGAAGATGCCAAAATAGACTTTTATGCTGCTTTTGAAAATTTAGGTCCCATTGAAGGAGTAGTATCGCTTAGTGATGAGGGACGAAGAGTATCATTGTCACTTTTTTATGAAAACTCTTTAGAATTTTTAAAAAAAGAGTTAGAGTATTTGGATTTAGAGGGTTTTTTGTATAAAAAAGATTCAAAGATAGAGCCTCTTTTTGAGCTTAGTGCTTCGCTTTTAGATGTAAAAGGTTAGAGATGAATGAGTTAAAACATATAGCAATAATCATGGATGGTAATGGCAGATGGGCTAAAAAACAGGGTTTTTTAAAACGAATTATCGGACATGAGGAGGGTGCAAAACGGGTAAGAGAGCTTACCATATATGCTTCAGATATGGGACTTAGGTATTTGACTCTTTATGCTTTTAGTACGGAAAATTGGAAACGCTCTGAGAGTGAAGTTAGTTTTTTAATGAAACTTATGGATCGTTATCTTAAAAATGAACTCTCACTATTTTTAGAGAACAATGTCCGTTTTGAGACGATTGGAGATTTAAGTGCACTGCCTAACTCACTGCAGAAGAGAATCTCATACACCAAAGAGAAAACTGCACATTTTGATGGATTGACACAAGTTTTAGCTGTTAATTATGGCTCAAAAAATGAAATTATAAGAGCAGTAAACGAAGCTGTAGATATAGGTAAAAAAGTAGATGAAGAGAGTTTTAACGCTTTGCTTGATACAAAAGATATGGATCCGGTCGATATACTCATACGAACGGGCGGAGATAAGAGATTGTCAAACTATCTTTTGTGGCAGTGTGCATATAGTGAACTCTTTTTTATAGATACACTTTGGCCAGATTTTACAACAGAAAAATTAGATAGTTTGATTTGTAAATTTAAAAAAATTGATAGAAGATTTGGTGGAGTAAAGTAATGATCGAGGGTGCAGTTTTAACTCTGTTTGGGCTTTTGTTTGGCTCTTTTTTAAATGTTTTGATTTTAAGAATCCCAAAAGAGCAGAGTGTAGTATTTCCAGGTTCTCACTGCACATCTTGTAACAATAAATTAAAATGGTGGCACAATATACCTATCTTTTCTTGGCTTATTTTAGGTGGAAAATGCTCTTTTTGCAAAGAGAAAATCTCAATCCAATACCCCATCGTAGAGTTTTTAACTGCACTTATATTTGCTTTAGTCTATTATAAACTTGGAAATATAACTTATAGTTTTATAGCAGGGTTGGTTTTTGCGCTACTTCTTGGGTTATCGTTAATAGACCTTAGATATAAAGCCGTTCCAGATAGTCTAAATTTAGCAGCTCTAACATTGGCAATTTTTGCTTCACCTTTTATATTTACAAACCTTACAAATGCACTTTTATACGCTGGAGGTTTTGCACTGCTTCGTTTTTATGTCTCTTATGCTGTAAAAAAAGAGGCTCTTGGCGAAGCCGATATCATGATAGCTGCGACAATTGGTGCCGTGGTTGGTTTGAAGCTTGGAGCTTTAGCTATATTTTTATCTGCTATAATAGCCTTGCCTGTATTTATCATTATCAAAGATAAAGATTTGGAAGTTCCATTTATACCGTTTTTGGCATTGGCGCTTTTTATAGTTTATATGTTTGAAGATTTTTTTGTAGAGGTGTTGCATAAATTTTATGGGGTGTAAATGAATAAAGTTAGTAAGTATCTGTTGGGTTGCTTTTTTCAATCGTTTCTATCTCTATTTTTTACACTCTTTTTTCTTGTAACAGTTATCACTTTTATACGCATCTCAAAATTTACATCGCTGTTTTCTATCAGTTTTGTCGATCTTTTTGAGATGTATCTCTATCTACTTCCAGAGATTACTACATATATCTTGCCTGTAACTTTTTTTATAGCTTTGACTATGGCTATCTATAAGATGTCCAAAGATAATGAGAGTATAGTTTTGTTTGCTATGGGTCTTAGTCCCAAAAAAATTTCAAGAGTTTTTTTCTATCTCTCACTTTTAATTTCTTCTATTCTTTTGGTTAATGCACTCTTTTTTATCCCAATCTCCAAACAGCTTGGTAAAAACTTTATTGAACATAAAAAGATTGAAGCCAAGATAAATATAAAAAGTAGTGAATTTGGTCAAAAGTTTGATACATGGAGTGTTTTTGTCCAAGGGCTACACAGCAAGGATAACTATAAAGATATAGTGCTTTATGAGAGAGATGATCAAAATAAAAACGATACATTTATCATAGCTTATGGTGCAAATATAGATAAAAATAGCTCTCGTTTAGAGCTTAATTTAAAAGAGGGCTCAGTGTATAGTTTGAAGCTAGATGAGCTTAAGCAGATAGATTATGAAAAATTAAAAATCACTTACACACCCGATACAAAAGAGGTCAAAACAGATACTATTTTTGAGTATTGGAATGAAGCTTTGAGTAGTAAATCAAGAGCACGAGATCTCTCTCTTGCTATCTCAGTTGCATTTTTTCCGCTTATTAGTTATCTATTTGCAATCTCTTTTGGTATAGCAAACTTAAGAGGTGAGAGTCCAAATGTATACCTAAATATGTTTTTAGTGATTATAATCTTTTATCTTCTAACTTACCAAGTGGCCACAAAAATTCCTTTTTTGGGAACAGCTTTTGTATTGATAATTTTTTATCTGCTCTCACATGTGTTGTTTCATAAAAAGATACTTGCAAGATATTGATGAGAGTAAAAGTTACACTTTCATACGATGGAAGTAAATTTAACGGTTTTCAGATACAAAACAGTGGTGTAAAAACTGTTGAAAATAAGATTCAAAATATTTTAAAATCGTTAGGAATTGATACTAAGATAAATTCAAGTGGGCGTACTGATACGGGAGTACATGCCACAAACCAAGTGATTGATTTTTCTCTTCCTCCTTTTTGGTCAGATTTAAACACTCTTAAAAATGAGATAAACACTCATTCACTACCAGATATATATATCAAAAATATCAAAGAGGTTAGTGACTCATTTCATGCTAGATACTGTGCCAAAAAGAGAGTTTATAGGTATATAATTACAACTAAAACACCTTCAGTGTTTATGACTCCATATATACATTTTGTATCAAAACTAGATGTTAAAAAGATCCAAAAAGCGATAAGGTGTTTTGAAGGTGAGCATGATTTTGGTTATTTTAAAAAGACAAAAGGTGGCAGTAACTCTTGTGTAAGAGTGATTTATAAGAGTAAATTTTATAGATACAGAGGGTATTATATATTCTACTTTGAAGCCAATGGATATTTAAGAGCTCAAATTAGGATGATGGTCTATGCTCTTTTACAAGTTAGTGATGGTAAATTGTCTTTAAGTGATTTAAATGAACAACTTTTATGTATAAAGCGCCACTGTAATGGTGTTGTTATACCAAATGGACTCTATTTAAGCCGTATAAAGTATTGATAATTGATCCACTCCTCCAAGAGATCAACTAAGAAGCAACTCTTTTGAGTTCAATCTGCTTTAGAGAGTACATTGCCATTAAATCTTCATTATCAAGATTTAACTTATTGCACAAAACTCCCAGCTTTAGAATTAAAAACTCCTCGTAATTATTCTTCTTTAGATACGAAATAGCCGAAGGCGTTTTATTTATCGCAGCCGCGATTTCTTTGTTTGATACTTTCATTTTTTTCCTTATGTTTGAAATTTGTTATACTACTAAATCGAATGATTTTACTTTTTGTTTAGAGTTTTTAGTGATATTGTTATTATTTAAGTTTATTATAATGAAATATAGGGTATTTTATAACAAAAAGTTACAAATTACAAATTATTTCTTAGAAAATCGAACATGAGATTAGATAAATACCTCTATTTAAAAAACTTTACAACTAGCAGAAACAGAGCAAATGAGCTCATAATCAATAAAAAAGTACAAGTTAACGATAAAATTATCACAAAACCATCTTTTCAAATTCTCTCTGATGTTGAGATTAAAATTTTAGAAGATGTTATATATGTGAGTCGAGGAGCTTATAAATTAAAATCTTTTATCGACAGCCATAAACTCTCAATTGATGGCAAAAAGTGTTTAGATATCGGTAGTAGTACAGGTGGATTTGTACAAGTTCTTTGTCAATATGGGGCAAAGAGTGTTAGTGGGGTTGATGTTGGAAGAGATCAGCTTCATAAAACAGTCAAAGATAATCCAAAAGTTTTAAGCTATGAAGAAACTGATATTAGAGATTTTCAAAGTGACTGCTGTTTTGATTTTGTTACATGTGATCTGTCTTTTATAGGTATTGCACATGTTTTAAAAGAGATTGATCGTTTGAGTTGTGGTGAAATTTTGATTTTGTTTAAACCTCAGTTTGAGGTAGGACGAAATGTTAAAAGAGATAAAAAGGGTGTTGTTAAGGACTCAAAGGCTATCATTTTGGCACAAGAGGGATTTGAACAACTTATAAAAGCTCTAAGATGGAGAACTCTTATAAAAGATAAATGTTGTGTAAAAGGCAAAGAGGGAAATGAAGAGATTTTCTACTACTTTAAAAAATGAAGAGATTGACTCTATTGCTATTGGAGGATTTGACGGACTTCATATAGCACATCAAAGATTGATTTCACATCTAGGTTCAACTGGTGCGGTTGTAATTATCGATAAAAACAGTGCAACACTTACACCCAAAAGACATAGATGCAAATATATTCAAAATAGATCTATTTTCCTCTCTTTTGATGAGATAAAAAAGATGAACGCAAAAGAGTTTATCTCATACTTAAAAACAGAGTTTATAAACCTAAAAAAAATTATTGTAGGTTATGATTTTCGTTTTGGCAAAGATGCTCATGCGGATTGTGAAGATCTGAAATTACTGTTTGATGGTGAAGTTATTGTTGTTAGTGAAGTACTGTTTGAGGATATATCGGTACACTCTGGAGTAATTCGCAAACTGCTAAAAAACGGCAATATCTTGATGGCTAACAAACTACTTGGAAGAAATTATGAGATACAAGGTAGAGTAATAAAAGGGCAAGGAATAGGTAAAAAAGAGCTTTTTGCCACTATAAACATAGAAGTTGATGATTTTTTAATTCCAAAAAATGGTGTTTATGCATCATTTACAAAAATAGGTAACAGTTCGTATCTTAGTGCATCGTTTATAGGAAATCGCCTAAGCAGTGATGGAAAATTTTCTATTGAGACACATATTTTAGATAAAGAGATTGAGGTGAAAGAGAAAAAAATATCTATAGCTTTTGTTGATTTTATCAGAGATAACAGAAAATTTGATAATTTAAGTCAGTTAAAAAAGCAGATTGCAAAAGATTTAGAGTCTATTAGAACTGCTAATTTTTAATAGTTTTTGACTTTTTATGCTGATACATCATTTTATCAACTTTCTCAATTGTTTCTAAAAAATTATCACCAGTTTTATAGTCAATTGATCCGTAAGATATACTTACTTGAAATATCTTTGAGTTGTATGTTAAGTTTTTCTTGGAGAGGTTATTGTTTATGTTTTCAAAAAACTTTTTCTGATTCTTGCTGTTTATATCTTCACAGATGATGATAAACTCATCACCTCCATATCTAACTGTCTTTGAATTTGTCAATTTTGTTGTTAATAGAGCAATCATCATAAGTACTTTGTCACCCGTAATATGACCGTAATTATCGTTAATATCTTTAAATTTATCTATATCAATAAAGGTTAATGCACCATCTTTTTTAAAAGTATTGTTATCAATCACCTCTTCAAAAAGCCATTTTCTATTTTGTACTTTTGTTAATTCATCGATATAAACTTGCTCTTCAAGATGTAAAATTCTCTGATATAGGTCATTAATTTTATTTTTTACTTCAAAGAGTTCATTGTTGTCTCTTTTTTGTATTGCAATGGTAGCTAAGTTTATGTTCTCTTTTAACTCATTTGTATGGTTTTTAGCCTCTTTTTGGATATGAAGTGCTTTTTTAAGAGAGGTTTCAACACTATCTTTATTAATAGCTGTGATATCTATATTTGGATCTACTTGAATCGCCTTTTCATAAAAAGTATCAGTGAAAAAATCAGGTGTCACAACCTCATAGTTTCGAACCTCTTTTAGTGTATCATTTGTAATTATTTGTAAATCTCTAATATTCACACTTAACCCTTTGGTTTATCATTGAATCTATATCGACGGTATAGAATTTTTTTTAACAACATATTTTTAGCAACACTTAGCTATGATTGCGAGTTAAAATTAGACTTCTTGTAAAACTATATCTTAGAGGCAAATCCTCCCTTTGGTCTGAG
>CAYUSV010000005.1:0-41399 GCA_964447385.1 uncultured Campylobacterales bacterium
AATATGGCTTAGCATATCTTCTCTCAAGCAGATCAATGAGCAAGTGCAAGAGTCCGCCCATAAGAGAAATTGCGATAAATAGATCAACCCACGTCATTTTAACCTCCATAAATATGGAGGTATTATATCATGTTTAAAGAGTTTTTATTTTTTATTTTTTATCAATTCATCACTAATGTATTCACCAAATTTTACAGTGGCCGTCTTATTTACATCAATTCCATGAATACTGATTGTAGTCCATCCATCACAATCTGTCTTTGAAGCTGTTGCATAATTATATACAGCTGGTCCTGCTAATAATGGTTGCTCAAGATAGACATTTTGTGCAGGTATATTATTGGCTCCATTAATCATCATTTTAAAATTAATTGAACAATTCGAGCCGGTATTCTCATAATTACAGCTTAAAGTTTGTGTCGTTAGACCTAAACCACTAAGAGTTACTTTCCTTGAAATTCCAATTCGTTTATTTTCAAGTCTACTATTTGCATAAATAAAAACTGATTTACCTATCATTGCAGGTACATATCTAAGCTCTGCATATGCTAAACCATCTTTTACTTCTGTAATCTCAAAAGTAGATGCAGCAGCGTTCATAAGAGTTTGACTGCACTCATCGTATCTATATTCACTTCCTATTACATAGCTAGAGGCAATAGGTGTGTCTGTATCATAATCAATAATTGATACTTTATCATCACTTATACTTTCTATATCCCAACCACCTAAATTTTCTGGTTTATATTGGTCTTTATTTGCTAATAAAATTAACGTATCTTGTTCTGTAATAATATTTTTACTTGGATCAATATTGTTTGGAGAAAGTGTAAAAGTATTCTCATTTTTATTAAAAGAGCCAGTATCTTCATAAAAAACATTTGGTAGAGATTTTGGATTTCTAATAATTGAGTAAAGAGTATTTTCATCATTTTCATCATATGTTATATTATTAAAAGCATTTGAGTATAGTTTAGGGTTATTGATAACGCCTGTAGATATATTTGTGCCATCTTTTGCTTTATTTCCATAACTATCAACAACATGAATAACAAATTTATCGATAAAAAGACCATTTTCGTATCTACTATCCATAGGCACAATTGCCATACTTGAACTTTTATTTTTTTCTATAACAATTGGAACTTTTAGTTTGTAATCTGATGTTGCTTCTCCATCTTTTAATATAATTGATGCTGTTAGTATGATATTTGTTGTACCTGATAGATCTTTCATCTTTATTGCTACACTATCTGATGCTTTAACAGATTCTTTTGGGATAGAGTATTTTGGACCTTGTTCTCCAGTGTATGTTATAAAGTTGAGATATTTACCATCTGTTGGGCTATTTTGCTCTTCAGCTTCTAGGGTTATATTATCAATTATAGAGGTATTAGCTGGTTCATTAGTGTAGATATTGGTAAGTTCAAATGAGATTTTTCCTATCTCTTCTCTTGAATAATATCCTTTTTGATTATAATCATCTGAGAATTTTACACTTACTTTATAAGCATTTTTTGCATCTATTTGGATTGTACCTGTTGTTGCATTGTCATCATCATTTGCAACACTACCACCATTTGAATTGTTGTTATCATTTATAAAATCGCCACCACTATTTGGAGTCCCATCACCTGGCTGAACAATTTTACCTATTTTCTCGCTTTCTCTCTCTGCAGTTTGACAACCGATTATCAACATAGTTGCTAATAATATCGTACTGTATTTAGCGATTATATTTTTTCTCATATTTTTAACTCCATAATATTTCAACTATAATCGACTATTAACAATAAAACTTTAAACTATCTATTTTTTCACTACTTTAAGTCACAGAAGGCAATAATTTGTTATAATTTACCAAAAAGAGAGCTTAATGAGTAGATTTGATAAGTTGGCTACACAGTGGGACTTAAATCCAGCTCGTGTAAAAAGTGCACTAAAAACAACCAAAAAAATTAAAGAGTTGATTGATATAAAAGGTATGGATATCTTAGATTATGGTTCAGGGACTGGGCTTATCTCTTTTGATCTTTTTGAACAGGCACATTTTGTGACTGCTATGGATAGTTCACAAGGTATGTTAACACAGATGCAAAAAAAGATTGATGAGGCAAAGATTACTAATATCAAAACAACTCTTCACGATGCAAATATAGATACATTTACTAAAGATAGCTTTGATTTGATTGTCTCAGCTATGACACTTCATCATATTAAAAATCCCTCAGAGTTTATTATAAACATCGCCGGTGCTTTGAAAAAAGGTGGATATCTAGTCATCAGTGATTTAGAGTGTGAAGATGGTACTTTTCACTCAGATGGAAATGATGATGTAGAACATTTTGGATTTGATAAAAAACAGATTAGAGATTATTTCAAAAAGGCTGGATTGGAGATACTCTATCTTGAAACCAATGAGACAATTAAAAAACATAGAGATTTTCATCTGTTTTTGGCGATAGGAAGATATGTATAGAGTCATTTTAACTATTTTACTATCTGTTTACACTCTTTGTGCATCACAATTGGAGTCAAAAATTGCCAACATGCTTGTTATCGGTTTTGATGGAGTTGATATAAATAAAACTCACGCCATATATAAACATTTACAAAATTATCCATTGGGTGGAGTGATACTTTTTGATAAAAACATCCAAAATCAAAAACAGCTCCAAAATCTCACCTCAAAATTAAAATTTATATCGAAAAACAGACTACTCATAACAGTAGATGAAGAGGGAGGGAGAGTCTCTCGTCTTGGAAAAGTACCCGGTTTTACAAAGAGTAAAGCAGCTTTTGATATCGCGTTATCTAGCAAAAAAAACGCTCAAAAAGAGTATGCAAAAATGGCAAGAATGCTTCAAAGCTCAGGGATCAATTGTAATCTTGCACCTAGCGTAGATTTGGCTATCAATCCCAAAAATAGTGTCATTGTGAAAAATAGACGCTCATTTTCAAAAGATCCTCAAATTGTTTACGAATATGCGACTATATTTATCAATGAGATGCAAAAAAAAGGAGTTTTGAGTGTTTTAAAACATTTTCCAGGACATGGCTCTTCTATGAGTGATTCACATGAGGGATTTGTTGATGTGAGTGATAGTTGGAGTAAAAAGGAACTTATCCCTTTTAAAGAGCTTATTAAAAATCCATCTACAAAGATGATCATGACAGCGCATATTTATAACAAAAATATAGATAAACTATATCCAGCAACTCTCTCAAAAGAGACAAACCAAAAACTTTTACGCCAAGAGTTGGGTTTTAAAGGGGTACTGATAAGCGATGATTTACAAATGGGTGCAATTTCAAAACATTTTACATTAGAACAGACACTCAAACTTGCTATAAATTCCAGCGTTGATTTGCTACTATTCTCAAAACAGATAGATATAAAAGAGGTAGTATCAAAAGTGATGAGGTTGATAGAAAATGGTGAAATTGATCCAAAGATGATTGATGAAGCAAACAAGAGAATAGACAAATTAAAAAGAGAGTTATTATGAGTCAAGAGATAAAAAAAGCTTATCTTGTATATAGTCAAGAGGGTGAAGATATACTAAATGAGATAAAAAAGACGGAATATATAGACTTTTTAAAACCTATATCTATAGAGACTTTTTTAGCAAAAGATAGAGTTGATAACAACGACCATGTGGTAGTTGTGGCAACTGCATATAAGATAAAACAGATACTTAAAAAAGCACATGGTGATGGTTTTAGTGTCTCTATACTTTCGATGAAAAACCAAAACACTCTTCGTGCTACCTTTGAAATACCTTCAAAATTACAAGATGCACTAGAAATCGCACTAAAGAGTGAACCAAAAGAACTTGACCTGCTTTATGCAAATGATGAGATAGTTTTGTGGGGAGCGCTGATAGGAGATGCACCCCCGCTTATACACAAAAGCGACGCTGAACTTTATAATTCGTTTAAAGAGAGATATATGCTTTTGATTGAGACTTTTAAAAAATTAAAAGAGTTAAAACAGACAAAGATAAAACTTATCACAAAAAAGGAGCAAGAGATAAATACAGCCGCAAGTGGAATTGTTATCATCGAACATGATAACCATACTTTTGCGTCTTCTCTTGTAAGAGATGAATTATCTATAAATGATAACAAACTCTCAGCACTTTTACTCTCTCCCACGTCTATCGTAGATTATCTTCGTTATCTCTATGTGTCAATTTTTAAAACTTCAAAAAAGAGTATTTTACCAAACTCTGTTGGATTTATCAAAAGTGAATCTTTAGATATCGTTAGTACTCCACCACTACCTATAAAAATAGATGGAGAAGATGCTGGAGAGACACCGATAAAATTTGAGATAAAAAACAGAGCCATTAAACTTAGCGCTAGTAAAAAGTTTTGGGCAAGAAGTAGATGGCAAAGCGGAGATAAAGAGACAGTAAAACTATCTGATCTTCCGGTAACAAGTGAGACGGTAACATATGCTCAAGATACTTTACCATTTTTTACACATGCTAGTGAAGACAAATACAAAGATCTTTTTGCTGGACTTAGAGAGCAGAGTAGGGTTGAGCCAACTTTTGTAATACTTATGATATTGAGTACTATTTTAGCTACTGTTGGACTCTTTTTAAACTCTGCATCAGTTGTTATCGGGGCGATGCTTTTAGCTCCTTTGATGCAACCTATCGTATCAAGTGCTATGGGAGTGCTTCGTAGCGATATAAGTCTCTTTTTTAACGCATTTAAAACAGCAAGTATAGGTGTTGGTTTAGTTCTTCTTACATCTGCATTTATCGCTTTGGTGTTGCCGTTTGAAAATTTGACTAATGAAATAGCAGCAAGACTTAGACCATCTTTGTTAGACCTTATCGTAGCTTTAGCCTCGGGAGTTGCTGCAGCTTATGCTAAAAACAATGAAAAGATTATAGGTTCACTTGCAGGAGTTGCTATAGCCGTAGCCTTAGTACCACCGCTCGCATCAGCAGGAATTGGGCTTGGTTGGATGCGTTTTGATATATTTTATCAAGCTTTTTTACTTTTTGTTACCAACTTTGTAGGAATTATCTTCGCCGCAGCGTTGACATTTTTGGTGATGGGATTTGCGCCAATTAAGCGTGCTAAAAAAGGTTTAACTTATGCTCTTGTGACAGCACTTGTGATTGCTGTACCGCTTTATCTCTCATTTAATGCAATGGTTGTTGATTCAAATATTCGTGCTAAATTAGAGCAAAAAGAGTATATCGTAGCCAATAAAGAGATAAAAATTGAAAATGTTGTAATCAAACATAGAGATAAAATAGTACTAAAATGTGATTTTATAGTCTCTCACCCCTTAAACAATAGTGAACTAGCAGAGTTAAAAGAGATTTTAGAGGATCGACTTGATATGGCTATTGTTTTAGAGATTGTACAAAGAGTTAGGCTTTAATACTCTTTATGAAAATTATATATACTTTAGGGTTTTTTCTTGTACTTTTTATAGCTCTGTTTTTAAACTTGGGACACTTTATAGATGCCTCTCAAAAGCCGATCAAATCAGATATCATCGTCTCACTTGGAGGTGGTGATGGCTGTCGCATCAAAAAAACACTTAGTCTCTATCAAGATGGATATTCTACCTCAAAAAAATTTCTCTATACCGGCAGAGAGATAGTCACCCCTTCTCTTCCTAGCCGTTTTAGTAAAAGCGAGTATCTGTTACAAAATGGTGTTAAAAAAGAGAATATTGTTTTTGTAAAACGGGGTGTTATTGTAAATACCGTTGAAGAGCTTTTTTTTATCAAAGCATACTTAAAGAGACACAAATACAAAAGTGTCTTAATTATAAGTGCTCCGATACACACAAGACGCATTAAGGTACTTGCAAGCCAAATCGCTGGGTATAACGATGTAAATATTCGATATACAGTAAGTAGTTGTGAAAAATCTTGGTGGAATCCTGATAGATACTATCAAGACTCTATCATAAGAAATAGTGTTTTTTTAGAGTTTAAAAAACTAATTTACAATCTTATAAAATACTCTCCACCTTTTATAAAGTATACATCTTATGCAAAGAAAAAAAATAGCGATCTTTGGAATGATACTTTAGAAAATTTTTAAAAACTTTATTAAATCAAATTTCAAAGATTTTAGATCACTGGCAGAGAGGAAGGGATTCGAACCCTCGGTGAGTTGCCCCACACCCGCGTTCCAGGCGAGCGCCTTCGACCACTCGGCCACCTCTCTAAACTTAAAGAGAGTTATTTTATCGTAATTTATTAAAATTATCTATAGAACTTTGTAAAAATTCTATAATTCTTATTTGAGTTATATATGTATCTTTATCATTTTCTACACACTTTAAAAATCTTTTTAATTGCTCTATCTCTATCTTTTGGTGAAATCTCTTGATCTCTTTTAGATCTTGGTTTATACTCATTATTAATTCATTGACATTTAATCCATTGTTTTCTATAATTTTTTTAACATACTCTTTCGTAGTGTTTACAAGGACATCTACTCTTGCTTCATTATCTGGATAAGTCTCTTTTGCAATTTCTAAAAGAAGTTTTTCTTCGCATTCATCCATATTTTTGTTCGCTCCGATAATCACAGCTAACAGTTTTGCTCGAAACTCTAATGAACTGTTGTGATAAACAAAGATCTCTCTAAAAAATGATAAAAACCAACCTTTGGCTTTTCTTTTGATACTCATTTTTTGTTCCTTTTATCGTTAATTAAGGTACTTTTTCGTACAATCTCGTTTGGCATTGAGGAAGCTACTTTACGCTTCTTGAGTGCTCTCCTTAAGACCTGTGCAATAGAATTTTAAGACAATGTGTCAGGGCGGGAACGCAGCAGCACACCTTATCATTTTAGGTGCCGCAGGAACCTTGAGGGGGGTCTATCAAAGATTTCTCTATCTCTAAAGCCAATTCGTAAAAATTAACCCCATTTATACTTGTACTCTCTTTTAACTTTGAAATAATCTCTTTTTTTCCACTCGTAAGTTCGTTAGATTTAACACCGTGAGAGATTGATAAAGTTGCCTCAACAAATGCAGCCAATCTATCGCATGCCTTTAAAGCTTTTCCGTCAATTGCATTGTATCTATCTTCATTATAAGCATTTAAAGTATCGACCGTTTTGATACTATTTTGATTTGTTTTATCTAAAAATTCATCTTTTTTATTTTCATAAAGACCTAAAAGATATGAAAATTCATCTCTTAGAGAATGTGGTATAAGTGGTAAAATATCGTTTTGAATTTTTATAATCTCATACTCACTGATAATATCTTCCATTCCACTCACAGAGTACTTCACTGGAGTAATTATATCTCTTGTTAATGCTTCAGGTAGATCGTGAAAAAGAGCACAAAAAAAGTTATTTTCAAGCCGTTTTTGACAAGCATTGATTTTTATAGAGTAAAAATAACTCAAAAGTGCAACAATCAACATATGACCAAGTACAGATGTTTCAGGAACTCTAGGTGTCTGTGCCCACCGCTTTTGAAATCTAAGTCTTCCACTAAGATCAATAAATCTTGATAGTTTTTTCCCAAGTGTAAATTTTCTAACCCCTAAAAGCTCATAATAATCTTCAATTTCAGCATCAACATCTCTTTTGACTTCATCAATATCATTTAAAAATTGACTAGTTTGGTATATAATGGAAAATTCCCACCTTGTAGATATATATGAAGCTGCTTTATGTATAAATCTCTCTTTTTTATACATGTTTTCGTCTAGTAAATAATCTTTAAATCTCTCTAAAAACTCTCCATCATCGATATCATCTATCATAGCACTTAATTCATCAAGTACCCAGTTGTTTAACTCCTTTTTTTTCTTTTGGAGCATTATGTGAAAAACATCAGGTCGTATATCTGTCACAACAACACGGCGTAAAAATTCAAAAACTCCTGCTTCAATGAGTGCTAACATGTCAATATCATTACCATTGTCAATCTCAATTTTAGCAAAGAGATAAGCTATGATAAATTTATGTGCTTGTTTATCAAGCTCTACTAGATCAACCATTCTAGGATAATCATTCCATCTCTGTATGGAAGCTGCTGTAAAAAATGATTGAACTAATTTAGGGTTTAACATGGTTGCTATCTATCTCTATAACAGTATGGACATTACCTCTTGGATTAAAATCTGCTACAATTTTCATCCATTTTGGTTTTAACTTTTTTTCAAGTGAGTCATATATCTCATTTACACTATCTTCATGTGAGATATGGCGTGCAAAAAAAGAGTTTATATATAGTTTTATCGCCTTTAATTCAACAACAAACTCATCTGGCGTATACTCCAAATAAATTGTCGCAAAATCAGGATAACCGCTCCTAGGACATAGACAAGCAAACTCAGGAAGTGTTATCTTTATAAGATAATCTTTTTGATGTTTGTTTGGCCATATCTCCAAATCTCTATCTACATCAAACTCTATTATCTCTTTTTCACCATATTTCATACTTTAAACATCCAAATGTTTTACATCCTTAGCATGAGCTTGGATATAGTTTCTTCTAGGTTCTACCTCATCACCCATAAATAGAGTAAAAGTATCACTAGCAACCGTAGCATCATCAATAGTAACTTTTAAAAGTCTTCTATTTGTAGGATCCATTGTTGTATCCCAAAGTTGCTCTGGGTTCATCTCACCAAGACCTTTATATCTTTGTATATACGCACCTTTTTTAGCACTTTTTTCAACTCCATCAAGCATAACTAGAAGATCTTGATTTGTGATCTCTAAACCTCTCTCTTTGATCTTATCATTGATATATACAGCTTCAGTAAAGAGTGGATTTACAAAGAACTCATCATTTATCTTTATCTCCTCTAATCCGTCAAGATTTTGTACATAAAGATGAACCTCCTCATCATTAACCGTATGATTTAATATATTATACCCAAGACCCTCTATATACGCTTTAAGATTTGCATAAAGCTCTTCGTCCTTAAGTGCAATTACATCAGGAGTTTCTATCAGGTATTGAATCACTTCAAGGACATGAAATCTCTTCTCTAGCTCATTTAAAACATTTCTATATGCTGATACTATTTTAAAAAGTTCTGTTAAGTCTTTTTTACCCATTCCTTCAAACTCTACGCTCTCTATACCATTTTCTATCAAAAATTCGTTCATGGATTTATCATCTTTGAGATAGATCTCTTTTTTACCTTTTTTGTAACGATACAAAGGAGGTTGAGCAAGATATACATACCCTTTATCGATAATAGGATATAAAAATCTAAACAAAAATGTCAAAAGAAGCGTCTGTATATGGCTACCATCAACATCTGCATCGGTCATGATGATGACTTTATGATATCTTAGTTTTTCTTCGTTAAACTCTTCACCAATACCACACCCTAAAGCTGTGATGATATTTGTAATCTCTTCAGACTTTAGTATCTTATCTATTCGGCTTTTTTCTACATTCAAAATCTTACCTTTTAGCGGTAAAATTGCTTGAAAAACCCTATCTCGTCCCTGCTTGGCACTTCCACCAGCTGAATCGCCCTCCACCAGATATATCTCTGAAATAGTTGCATCTTTACTTTGGCAATCAGCCAATTTTCCAGGAAGCGTTCCTACGCTCATCGTATCTTTTCGTCTTGTTAAATCTCTTGCTTTTTTAGCAGCTTCTCTACCTCTAGCAGCTGAAAGAGCCTTATTCATGATAGTCTTTGCTTCTATCGGATTCTCTTCAAAATATTTACTCAACGCTTCGTTTGTAAGCTTTTGAACAATTGGACGAACATATGTAGAGCCTAACTTTCCTTTTGTTTGTCCTTCAAATTGAGGTTCTGGAACACGCACAGAGACTACAACGATTAAACCTTCTTTTACATCATCTCCAGTTATCTTTGTATCTTTTTCTCTTTGAGCAGCATTGTTATTTATATACTTGACAATAGCACGAGTAAGACCTGCTCTAAAACCAGCTTCATGTGTACCCCCATCAGGTGTTTTGATGTTGTTAACAAAAGAATACAACTTTTCATGATATGAAGTGTTGTAAAGCATCGCAATATCTACCTCTATATCATCAATTCTCTCATCTATACGAATAGGTTTAGTTATAGCATCTACTTTGTTTAAATCTTGGACAAATTGTGTAGTACCACCTTCAAAGTGGTAAATTTCCTCTTTACCGACACGGTTATCTTTAAAATGTATTGTTATTCTAGTGTTTAGATATGCTAACTCTTTAAATCGTCTTGCCAATGTATCATAATCAAACTCTGTAACTTCAAAGATAGTATCATCTGGCCAAAACTCTACACAAGTACTTGTACGATTTGTAGTTCCAACTTCACCTAAAGGCATTATTGGTATACCTTTTTCAAACTCTTGGTAATGTTTTTTACCACCTCTGTTTATCTTTAAAATCAATCTTTTAGATAGTGCATTTACAACTGATATACCCACACCGTGTAGTCCACCTGAAACTTTATAAGTATCTTTGTCAAATTTACCACCAGCATGAAGTACTGTCATTACAACAGTAGCAGCAGATATCTTTTCTGTGGGGTGAATATCTGTTGGAATTCCTCGACCATTATCACTGATGATTGCAGATCCTTCAGTTGTAATCTCAACAGTGATTTTATCGCAAAATCCTGCCATTGCTTCATCTATTGAGTTATCTACTACTTCGTAAATTAGATGGTGAAGACCACCTACATTTGTATCTCCGATATACATCCCCGGTCGTTTTCTTACAGCTTCAAGTCCTTTTAGAACTTTAATATTTGAGGCTCCGTAATTTTTTTCCATATATTAATTCCTTGTATTAGTTCATAACTGGCATAACAACTGTTATAAAGCCGTCACTTTTTAGCATAAACGGTAGTGTTGATTCATTATATCTAAGTTTAAATTCATTCTTTTCAACTTGTGCTAAAAAGTCTAAAATATATCTACTATTAACAGAAATAGAGATCTCTTCGTCTATGTTACAATTAAAATCCAATTGTGTTTTTGCTTCTATATTATCTTCATTTAAACTTTCAAAAGTTATGGCTTCATTAGAAAAGGTAATTTTCATCTCATTTGAGATAGTTGAAATCTGTTTTAAATGATCTATGATTTGATCACGATTTAAAGTAATTTCTATCTTGTGCCCAGCCGGTATAATTCTTTGATAATCAGGATATTTACCATTTATTAGTTTTGTAAAAAATGTAAAATTTGCTGATTTAATAATTAAGATATTTTCATCATAATAGATTTGCATCTCATCGAAAAAGAGTTTTTGAATTTCTGATATTGCCTTTTTAGGTATGATAAGGGAGATGTCAGACTTAACATCTTTTTGAAGTGTTACTACAGCTAACCTTCTAGTATCTGTTGCTACAAATTTTACCTCATTATCAACTATATCTATAAGTGCTCCGTTTAATTCGTATTTTGGGTTATTAGTGTCAATTGCAGGTGATATCTTTTTTATAGCTTTAGAAAAATCAACTGCTTTTATCTCAAACTGTGATTTGTTTTCAAGTGATGGAAACTCTGGATACTCTTGTGCATTAAACATAGGCAGTTTAAATTTTGACCTCTTTTGTCTGATATATAAAAAATCTTCTTCTGTTTTTAATGAAATCATATCATCTTTTAAAATTTTAACAATATCTAAAAGCTTTTTACCATTTGCAGAAGATAATCCATTTTCTATTATTTTTATATTTGTTGTTCCTGTAGTTAAACCTATTTCAAAATCAGTTGCTTTTATCTGAAGATCTAATCCAGTAGCATCTAACAGTACATGGGATGTAATTTGTGAATCATCTTTTTTTTCTAAAAAACTTTGTGTATTTATAAGCATATGTTCTAATACACTTTTGTTTATCTCTATGTTCATTTTAAATCCCTTATATAATAATTATTTTTAGTAGAAGTAGTAGTACTTGTTGAAAATGTGAAAAACCTATACCAAGACCTGTATATCGTTATTGTATCGTTATGTAACTTTTGTGTACTTTTCACAATTGTTCACCTTTTTTAATTATTGTTTGATGAAATTTTATTTTTTATCTCTTCAACTCTAACTTTAAAATTTTCATCAGTATCTAGTAGTTCATTTATTTTTCTCATATTGTGAGAAACTGCCGTATGATCGTTTAAATCAAAATAAGATGCAAGAGTAGCCATAGAGTCAGTAGTTAAAGTTCTTGCAAGATATATACCTATTCTTCGTGCTTCTACGGTATTTTTATTTCTTTTTTTTGATTTTATATCACTTGGTTTTATATTTAACTCTCTAGAAATAACTTTGATGATATCCTCAAGCGTAATATTTTTATTTTTCTCTTTAATTTGCTCTTTCATTACATGTTTTGCAAATTCAAGCGTGATCTCTTGTGAGAGCATCTTTGCATGTGCATTTAAGTTTATGATAGCACTCTCTATTTCACGGATATTATCACCCATGCTACTAGCAATGTAGTTTATAATATCTTGGTTTAAATTTACACCATCAAGTTCACATTTTTTTTGGATAATAGAGATTTTAGTCTCAAGTCCAGGTGGTTGCACATCAGCCATAAGTCCCCACTCAAATCTACTTTTGAGTCTATCTTCAAAACCTGCAATTTTTTTAGGTGGTTTATCACTTGTTAATACGATCTGTTTATTAAGTGAATGTAATTCATTAAAAGTGTGAAAAAACTCCTCTTGTGTTTGCTCTTTTCGGCTAAAAAATTGTATATCATCAATCAAAAGAAAATCACACTCTCTATATTTTTGGCGAAAACGATCCATAGTTTTATTTCTAATATTGTAAAGAAAGTCATTCATAAATTGTTCACTAGTAGTATATATGATAGAGTGTCCTAAATTGTGGGCATAATTTCCTATTGCTTGGAGAAGATGAGTTTTTCCTAATCCACTAAAACCATAGATAAAGAGTGGGTTGTAGTTTGAACCGGGTTTTTGGGCTACAGCTTGTGCTGATGAAAAAACCATTTGATTTGAGGCTCCAACTACAAAAGTATCAAAAGTTAAAGATGGGTTTAAAATAGTTGATGTAACCTTTTGTGTTGTAGTTTGTATTGGGTTATTCACATCTTCTGTATTATCTTTTGTCTTGATTGTGATTTTTGGTTTCTGACCAGTTTTACTCTCATAAATATATGAAATTTTTTCACAATATTTAGTTTTGATCCATTTTGCGATGAGTGGACTTGGTACTGTAAATACGATATAATCAGACTTTGACTCACTCTCTTGAAAATTTAACTGTTTGATATATCTGTTGTATTCGATTAAAGGTATTTCATGTTTTAAGAGATCTAAAACATCAGTTATTAACATTTAAACCTCCTTTTATTCACATGTATATATTCACATGTGAATATTTTATCAAAATTATTTTAAAATAGTTACAATATCACCAGAAAGAGGGAATTTAAGATTAGGATGTGTATAAATGATTATATTAGGTATTGATCCTGGAACTATAAACTGTGGTTATGCCATTATAGAAAAATCAAAAAATAGAGTGACGCTTTTAGAAGCTGGACTTATCAAAATAAAACAAAAAGAGCTTCAGTATCAAATTGTAGAGTTGGTTGAGGGATTAGATACTGTTTTAAAAGATAGAGTAATTGATGAGGTAGCAATTGAAGATATCTTTTACGCTTACAATCCAAAAACATTTATAAAATTAGCTCAATTTAGAGGAGCTTTGAGTCTTAAAATCTTGCAAGATTTTGGAAACTTTAGTGAATATACACCTCTACAAGTAAAAAAAGCAGTTACAGGAAATGGAAAGTCTAAAAAGGAACAAGTTGCATTTATGGTAAAAAGAATTTTAAAAATTACAAAAGAGATAAAACCACTTGATATAACAGATGCAATAGCTGTGGCATTAACTCATGCGCAAAGAGTAAAGATTTAAAATAAAAAGCCGATATAATAAATATATTTGATTATTAAGGAATTTTTTATGAAGAAAGCTATTTTTAAATCTACTCTATTATCTGTTATGTTACTTCCTGTTGTTGCAGTAGCTGGAGAAAATATATCTATTGGTACGCAAGTTGGTATACTTGGTATTGGTGTAAATGCAAAATATAAAATTGATGATCAGTTTGGTGTAAGAGCTGGTTTTGATATGTTTAGTATAAAAGATTATGAAGTTACGGAAGATGAGGTAAAATATAATTTTGATGTAGATCTTCAAGATATTATGTTGGTTGCAGATTGGCATCCGTGGAATGGTTCTTTTAGGACAAGTGGAGGACTTATTGTAAACAATAGCAGTATGGATGGAGATATAGTTCCAAATATACAAGGAAATACAATTGACTTTACATTTAATGGAACTGATTATAGTTATCAAACTGATGAATTAGGTTCTATTGGTACATTAGCAGAGTTTGATCCTGTTGCCCCATATGTTGGTATTGGGTGGGATACATCGTTTGATAAAGATAGTGGTTTTGGATTTACTTTTGATCTTGGATTAGCTTTTCAAGGTTCTATAAAAACTAGTTATAAATTAAACTATGGTGATGCTTTAAATATTGATAAAGAGATTGAAAGGCAAACTGCAGGTATTCCAGACAGCCCTGCGAAGACTGCACAGATAGCACAGATTAAAGCAGATATAAATAGCAGAAAAAGTGTCATTGAAAATGAGTTAAAAGCTGAAATTGATAAAGAGATGAAAACTCTTCAAGACACACTTGATAAGTATCAAATTATGCCATATATCTCTATGGGATTTAATTATAAGTTTTAGCCAAATTTAATTATTTATTACTTTTTGCCATTAAAATATAAAGTTTTAGTTACATTTAATAAAAATTTCTTTAAAATGTAATTTTAACTTTATTGAGGGCTTATTTTGAAAAATAAATTTATAATAACCGTAAGTGATATAAATGGTGTTAAACAGTATGCAATGCATCAATTCATTAAAATATTTACTTTATGGGTTATTGCTTCGGTTATTGTTGTTATAGCTATTGGGGCACTTTTTTTATACTCTTTATCTGATAGAGTTGATGAATTAAATCTTTTAACACAAAATTTACAAGAAAATAAAAAACAGCTTTTAATACAAAATAGTGATCTACAATATAAAATTTTGAGTAAAAGTGAGACATTAGCGTCTATGAATGAACAACTTTTGGAAATTGAAAATATTATAGGATTAGAACCAAATGCAAAATCTACATTTTTTGATCGTCTTGATAGTGTAAAAACTAAAACAGTACAAAAAATTGAAAAATCAAGGTTAAATATAGCTCAACTTGCGATATTGAATAGAAGTATTCCTAATGGTCTTCCTATTGACTATGCAAAAATTACCGATAAATTTGGTTATAGAATACACCCTATTACAAACAAAAGACATCTTCACTCAGGAATTGATTTAAGTGCTCCTGTTGGTACACCTATCTATGCACCAGCTGATGGTGTGGTTGAATATGCCGATACAAAAGGAACATATGGTAAGTATATGCAAATTAATCACCCATTTGGATTTAAAACAGCTTATGGACATTTAGAAAATTTTGCAGTTAATAGTGGTGACTATGTTTCTAAAGGTGAGATAATAGGATATGTTGGAACTACAGGCAGAACTACAGGATCACACCTTCATTATGAGATTCGATATCTTCACAAATGGCTTAATCCTGATAAATTCTTAACTTGGTCGTCGGATACTTATATTGATGTTATTGCTGGTGAGAGATTGGTAAATTGGGATAAATTGATGGAACAGATAGAGCAAAGGTTACAGATGCAAGCAATATATGATACTAACACTACAAGGATAAGTTATGGCATTTTTTAAGTCAGGTAAAGATGGAACTCAAACAGCTTCGATGAAAGATACAATCAATACAGCTACGATAATTACTAAAGGTACTACGATAGTAGGTGATATGGTTGGAAGCGATAGTATTCATATTGATGGAGAGATTAAAGGGAGTATCAAAGTTAATAATCTTGTAGTAATTGGAAAAAGTGGTAGCGTCAATGGAAATATAGAAGCACAAAATATTATTTCCAGTGGTATGATTGATGGTAGTGTTAAATGTGATGAATTAGAAGTATTAGAGCTTTCAACTGTAAAAAAAACAATTAACGCTAGAAAAGTGTTGGTTATAGGAAAAGTGCAGGGCGATATGGTGTGTGAAGATTTAATTATTGAGCAAAAAGGTTTAGTTGAAGATAGGGTTCAAGCAAAAAATGTAACTGTTAGTGGCTCACTAATTGGTGAAGTAGCATGTGAACTATTGTCAACTAAACAGACAGGTTATGTAAAAGGAAGTATGTTTGTAAACAATATATCCAATGAAGGTGGCAAAGTAGAAGGTTCTATCGGTCAATATAAAGAGTTGATTTCTGAAAAAAAAGATGAAAATATAAAAAAAGAGACTCAACAAAACAGCGAAAAAGCCACATCAAAATCAAATCTTGATATAGAAAAAAAGAAGTAAAATATTAAAATCATAGACTATTTTCAACAAATTATACAAATTCCTCACTGCTCATGCAGTGTATCTGAACTCAAAGATTTTTTAGTCTCTTTTGCTAAAAAAAGAGGATATGAAATAGAAGTTGATAAAACAGAAAATATTTTGGCTAAAAAAGGGACTCCTAAATTAGCTTTTCAAGCACACTATGACATGGTGTGCGTAGGTAAAGCTCCAAAAATTGAAACATACATAGAAGATGGCTGGATGATGGCAAAAGAGTCAACATTGGGAGCTGATAATGGCATAGCAATTGCCATGATGATGGCTTTGATGGATGATGGAGTTGAGTGTGAATTCTTATTTACTAGTGATGAAGAAGTTGGACTTGTTGGTGCAAATGCACTAGAGTTTAAAATCGACTCAAAACAAATGTTAAATCTTGATAGTGAAGATGAGGCTGAGGTCTATATAGGCTGTGCAGGTGGAGTAGATATAGAGGCTATAAAGTGTTATAACAGATCTTTTAAATCAGGTAAATTTTACGAGATAACTATCAGTGGGCTTCAAGGAGGTCACTCAGGAGTAGATATAGATAAAAATATACCAAATGCCATCAAGCTATTTGCCTCATTTTTAAAAGATAAAAACCTACAAATAGCCTCAATAGATGGCGGAGAGAGAGTAAACTCAATACCTGCAAATTTAAAAGCTATTGTCTTTTGTGGTGATGATTTAAAAAGTGTAGAGTTTATTGATGTTAAAGAGATAACTGGTAATTTTGAAGTTATTGATGGTAATGAAATTATCTCAGTTTTGGATAACTTTCAAGATGGAATGATCTCTTTTGATGATAAGTTAAATATACCAAATAAGAGTATAAATTTAGCGACCATTTCATTAAAAGATGGAAAAATTAAAATCCAAACAAGTGCTAGAGCAATGGATGATGAGGGATTAGAAAATATACAAAAAAATTATCAAAAATATTTTAAAGATTTTGATTTTGATGTAACATGTGAAGGTAAATATCCAGCATGGAAGCCTGAAATAAATAGTTTTTCAAAAGAGGTTGAAAAGGTGATGATAGAAGTTTTTGGCAAAAGTGAATTTAGAGCTATTCATGCAGGATTGGAGTGCGCTATAATTTCTAAGAAATATCCAAATTTAAAATTAGCATCAATTGGACCAAATATCAAATTTCCACACTCAACTAGTGAAAAGGTAGAGCTTAGTTCCGTAGATAAAACATATAGAGTTATCAAGAGTATTTTAAAGAGTTATTAAAAAGATACTGATGCTCTTTTGGTAGGGTTTTATATAGTGTGTGGGCTAACTCTCTTATCTCCCAAAGTGCTGCTTTGTCACTTCTTAAAGAGATGAAGTTTTGCAAGCTTCTAGCGTTTATTGTCCATGTGAGTTCTGTTTTGTATGATTCTGGTAGACAATACTTTGCTTTGTCATTACTGATGCCTTTTTTTAGGATAACTCTTAAGTTTTCTAATGCTTTTATGCTCATCTCATCTACTATCTGTTCATCTGTAAAAACTAAATATTTTGAAGCTCTATCAAAGTCTATAGTTTTAAAACTATTCTCGTTTTTTAACTCTTTTAAAGTATACCTTGTGCTTTTTACTGAGAGTGAGGCTATTCGGTGTCTTGCTAACTCTTGTAAAAGTGCGCGACTAACTCCTTTTATATAAAATGTATAAACTAGATGTTCAAGAGTAGACGCGTGTTTAAATTTATTTCCTACTCTATCTATAAGTTCTCTATCTTTTTCTCCTCCATCATCGCTTTTATCAAAACTTTGCCAACATGTGCGAATGGCATTTGAACAGATTACTAATGGAGTGTGGTGGTTGAGTGTTACTGTCATGATACTAATCCTAAAAAAATATAGGATTAGTATATCAAAAATTACTGTTTAAGTTGCAGAAGTGTATTTAACATTTGATCTGATGTTGTAATGGTTTTTGAGTTTGCTTGAAAACCTCTTTGAACTACAATTAATTGAGTTAGTGAACGACTAAGGTCAACATTTGACATCTCTAATGCACTTGATTGTATAAATCCTCTACCACCTGATGCAGCTGAGCCTATGACTGGTTCACCCGAGTTTGCACTCTGTACAAAAGTGTTACCACCGTCACTCTCTAATCCAAGATTATTTGTAAATTTTGCCATAGACATTTGGGCAAGACCAAAACTTCTACCATTTGTAAAGCTTCCAATTAAAGTACCAGACTCATCAATTCTAATACCATCTAAATCACCACCTGTATAACCATCTTGGCTAATGCCAGAAGTGTCAGATTTTTTGTCAAAACTAGTAACTCCATCAAATCCATTAGCAGAACCAAAGTTTAACTGTATTGTTTGATTTGGTGATGATCCGTTGTTGGCAGTATAAGTTATGCTTGTTGGCGTATATGAAGCTAATGAGCCATCAGAGTTAAATATAATTTGACCTTCAACTTCATTTTCACGAGAAAGTCCTCCTATATCTCCTGGTTCTGGGACAATTATTTTCATATCCCATGAAGAGCCAACTTTTGTTCCTGTATTGTCGTATACAAATCCAGATTTTCTAAACTCTGTTCTAATTGTATGTTTTGTACCTAGTGAATCAAACACATCAATACTACTAGCATGAGTTGCTGCGTTTATCTCTTGAGTGATTTTAATTCCTGTACTTCCAGCAGTTAAATTTCCAGCAATTGATCTTATTGTTGTTCCAAAAAGTGTATTTTCATCAGTATTAGCGTCAATGATTGAGCCAGATTGAATAGATAAATCACCACTTCCTACTGCTGTACTATTATTTTGTATCTCATATTTTCCTTCAGCATTAACCGTAAGTGTTGCTGTTGATGATGTTAATTGAAGAAAATCTTGCATCTTATCTCGAAGATCTTCGGTTGTTCTAAAATAGTGCATTTCACCAGTTTGAGTAACACCAGCGTTATCTACCCAAGTGTATGTTGGAGCAGGAGCCATATTTACTGCATCACTATCATCTGTGTATCTAAATTGTCTTTTTGTGCTTCCCCCATTAAAACTTACTTCAATGCCTTGACCACCTGTAGCCGTATTAACAGTAGTTCCAGTTTTTGTAAGTGTTGCTGGTTTTAGATTAAATGATTCACCATCAGCTGTAAAAAGAACACCAAAATCATCAACTTTTTCAGGATCTTTTCCTCCTGCTAGACCTGCTGTTGTATCAAGAGCTCTTATAACAGATTTTTTTTCGATTGAATTACCTGTATTTAGGTTTGCTTTTATATTAAGGATTGATGTTTCACGAGCAGGTGTGGTAAGTCCTGGAGGTATGCTAATATCTCCAATAGGCGCTGTTGAGTCAATCTGTCCTGTTACATTATCTCTAACCCATCCTTGTGCAATTAATCCTTGATTATTTACAAAGTTACCGTTTGCATCAAATACAAAATCCCCATTTCTAGTATATTTATATGTTGTACCTGCATCTGGACTTACTACAAAAAAGCCATTTCCTTGGATTGCAAGATCTGTATTTTTACTAGTTGTTTGAATTGATCCTTGTGAGAACATTCTAGTTACTGAATTTATCTCTGTTCCAAGTCCAACCTGCATTGGGTTTTTGCCACCTCTGTTACCTTGAGGAGCGGTTGCGATTTTTGCCGATTGTGATAAAAGGTCAGAAAAATTTGCACGGGAAAATTTAAATCCGCTTGTATTTACATTGGCAATATTATTACCCTCAACATCCATTGCTATTTGGTGTGCTTGCAGACCGGTTACACCAGCCCAAAGTGATCTCATCATAATTGTTTCCTTATTAATTGTAAATTTTTTTTCTCAACTCTTGTATTTTATAGAGCAAGTATCGTGCCTAAAAATAGGCTATTTAAACTATTGAAATTTATTTTTTCATGTTTATTGCATTTTGTATTAGTTGATCACTTGTTGTGATACTCTTTGCACTTGCATCAAATGCTTTTTGTATTATTAACAGTTCTGTGAGTGTGGAAGTTAGATCAACATTAGACATTTCCAGTTTATTATTTGAAATAGTTGATCCTTGCAGTAGATTACCATCTTTATCCGTTAGAAATCTAGCTTTTCCACTGTTTACACTCTCTTTAAAATAGACAGGATTTGCCTGTTCTAATCCACCTTCATTTTGAAAATTATAAACGGCTATTTTAGAGATTGGAACTGTCTGTCCATTGTCAAAACTAGCAACTATCATCCCCTCATCATTAAACCCATAATCTCTGAGATTTCCTTGTATGTGGCCATCTCTTGTTGTAACTCTTTGACTTTCAAATCCACGCAAAGAGACCAATCCGTCAAAACCAGATTTTGGAATATTTGGATCATAAAAAGTGCCAAAATTTAATGAGATTTGTGAACCATTGTTGTCAACCTTGGTTAGTTTGTTTGAGATAATTGCACCTCTTTCATTAAATGCAATTTGACCTTCTTGCGTGCTTATAGGATTTTTATCTTTATCTGTTACAGTGGCTTTTGCATTCCATTGTATTCCTGTAGCTGCCCCAGGTACAACTTTTGTGAATATAACCTCAAGGTTGTTTTGATCACCATTTTTATCAACAATATTAGTTCTATAAACTTCAATATTTGCAACTTCTTCCTCTTTTTTTGTTATAGCTGAAAATTTAGTGACTATATCAGAATTTAAACTTCCTGCAAATTTTACCTCTGTTGTAGGTGACGAAGGAATAATAAGCTCATCTGGTATTTGAATCTTTGTTTGATTGCTTGCCAATCCATATGTAATATCTTGTTTTGGGTTATCTACTATATCACCGTTTGCAACATTGTTCGCAGAAGTTCCTGTGACAAAATTTCCTTCATTATCAACAAGAAATCCATCTCTATCTTTTTGAAATGCACCAGCTCTAGTGTAAAATTTATCACCATTTTGGTCAATAACACCAAACCAACCTTGACCATTGATAGCCAGATCATACTTACTTTCAGTTGCGACAATTGCTCCTCGTTTAAAATCTGTAACTACTGTTTGAGCAGCACTTCCAAGTCCAATATCGTTAGATGTAGGATTTAGGTATGAATTTTGTAGTTTGGTACTAAAAATATTGGAAAACTCAGGTGTACTTGCTTTAAATCCTGGAGTATTTATACCTGTTGTATTGTTAGCTAAAACATCAATACCAAATTGTTGACTTTTTATACCTGAAATACCGTTGAAAAATGAACTATTCATTATGCAGTCTTTTCAAAAATTTCTTTTACATTATCAAATGATACATATGTACCACCAAGTTTAAGATATGTCTTTGATCCCTCAAATTTAACAGACTCTATCTTATGCGAACCAAATTCACCTTTTAGTTTGACTCCATCTGTATTTAAATAATCTGCAACAACGGAATAAGAGCCTCCTTTTGCATTTTCGCCGGCATCATTTGTTCCATTCCAATTAAAAGATTTTTTGCCTAAAACTCCTTCTTCAATTCTTAGTGTTTTTACCAAAAAGAAGTTTTCATCATAAATTTTTACAGTTCCGCTTTTTATATCTTCTGCAAAATTTAGCTCAAAATTTATAGGATTTGGTCTACCATTTGTATCTTTTGTAAGTGCAAGAGAATTTTCAAGTCTGGCATATTTACCTATAGAAGAGACTGCTGAAAAGTTTTTATTGTTTGCAAAACTTGCAGTTAACGCCTCTAATGCTTTGTTTGTTTTGTCTTGAGATTCAAGTTGTGCTAATTGTGATGTTTGAGACAAAATTTTGTCACTATCCATTGGAGATGTAGGATCTTGATATTGTAATTGAGTCAAAAGAAGCTTCATAAAATCATCTTTTCCTAAAATACTTTTTGGATTTACTGATAAATCAGTTCTAATTCCCGAAATATTTGTACTATTAATTGTATTTTCTGCCATTTTTTATCCTTTATCCATATTGTGGAACGATTATCTCAAATCCATCTGTATCTTCTTTCTCTTGGAAAGTTTCAAAACTATTTTTACTGTTTTTGCCATTTTGATCTGCATGTCCTTTTTTCTGTCCATCACCGAAATTCATCTGTAAATCTGAAAAGCCCATATTTATAAGTGAATTTTTAAATTCAACTTGGTTTTGTATAAACATGGCAATTGTGCTTGAATTTGAGTTTATATTAACTTGAAGATTATTTCCACGACTTAATAATGTAACATCTACATCTCCAAGACCTGCTGGTTTTAGCTCCATCTTGATTTTCATTAGTGGTGCTTTATAGTTTTCTACTTTTTCTTTAAACTCTTGTGCAAAAGCATTAAATGTTCTTTTAAATTCATGGTTATCTTTAGTTTTCTCGACATGTGAAGTTTTTGTATCTATGTTTTGTATAGTTTTATCACCTGTCTCTCTGTTTTCAATTATTTGAATATCTCTGTTTTCAGTTGTTGATTCTGGTTTTATAATAGTATTTTGTTTTTGATCTATTCTCTTGGTATTTAACACTGTTTCAAAACTGTTTTTAGCTATTTTTTTAATCTCTTTTTGAGTTTTTATAATTGGTTGTTCTTTTTTGATCTCTTTTGTTTGCACTGCTAATTCAGGTTTATCAGAAGTAATTTGTTTTTGATCTAGTTTTTTACTCTTTATAATTGGCTGTTCTTTTTTAACTTTATTTGTTTGCATTACTAATTCAGGTTTAGCAGAGGAGATTTGTTTTTGATCTAAAATTTTAGTTTCTGGGATAGTTTCAATATTGTTTTTAACTATTTTTTGAGTTGGCTGTTCTTTTTTGATCTCTTTTGTCTGTACTGCTAATTCAGGTTTAGTAGAGGAGATTTGTTTTTGATCTAATTTTTTGGTTTCTACAATTGGTTGTTCTTTTTTGCTCTCTTTTATTTGCATTACTAATTCAGGTTTAGCAGAAGAAATTTGTTTTTGATCTAATTTTTTAATTTCTGTGATAGTTTCAATACTATTTTTAACTATTTTTTGAGTTTCTACAATTGGTTGTTCTTTTTTGCTCTCTTTTATTTGTATTACTAATTCAGGTCCGGCAGAAGAAATTTGTTTTTGATCTATTTTTTTGGTTTTTACTATTTTTTGAGTATCTTTTTCAACTTCTTTACTTTCAATAATAACTGTTTTTTCAGAGTCTATTTTAATCTCTTTTTTTATGTCCATTGTAGGTTTAACCATTTTTGTTTGTATTGGTTTTACAATCTCTTTTGAAGATAAAATAGTTTGTAATATAGTTGGTTTTTTCTCATTTTGTTTTATGATTTCTTTGGGATCGTTCAAAACAGTAATATTTTTATCTGCTTTTACATTAAGCTGTTTTTTGATTAATCGAAAAATATCTTCACTCTTTATCTTTTGTACCATTTTTTTATCTTTTGGGTCAAGTGCTGCATCTTCTTTAAAAAATTGAAAATTTTTAACTTCAATTCCATTTTTCTTGGCAATATCTAAAAGCTCCTTTATATTTTTAGCCGATTTAAACTCTTCAACAACATCAGATTTTAAAAGAGCAAGTTTAAGTGCTTTTGAATCAGTTGGAAATGTTGGATCTTCTCCATTTTTAATTTGAGTAGCTATTTTTAAAAGCTCCTGTATCGAAATTTGTCCTATTTGATTGTCTGTAAAAAGTTTTTCATCTGAAAAATCTGACAAAGTTTGCTCTTTTTTTTCAAATTCGCTAGATAGATTTAGAAGTTTTGAGAGTAAAAATGACCGGTTTTTACTCTCAGATGTATTTGAGAGTATATCTGAAATGATATTCTCAAAAAAATCTTTCTCTTCATTGGGTTTAGTATCTAAACTATTTTTATTAAATAATTTAATATCTTTACTTTCTGCTTGAGATGTTTGTATTAATACATTCATTTTGTCCCTTATTGCTTTAAAATCTTATAGTATATTGAGCAATATGCGTTCCAAATTTCCAATTTTTATAGATTTTAGATATAATCCGCGAAAAACAATAATTAGGAACCTTATGAAAGAGATAAGAAATATAGCAGTTATCGCACATGTTGATCATGGTAAAACAACATTGGTAGATGAACTTTTAAAGCAGTCAGGTACATTTGATGCGCATAAGCAGGTAGACGAGAGAGTTATGGATAGTAATGATCTTGAAAAAGAGAGAGGAATTACCATACTTGCTAAAAATACAGCTATTTATTATAAAGATTATAAAATTAATATCATAGATACGCCAGGGCATGCTGACTTTGGTGGCGAGGTAGAACGGGTTCTTAAAATGGTAGATAGTGTTCTTCTTTTGGTTGATGCACAAGAGGGTGTTATGCCTCAAACTAAATTTGTTGTAAAAAAAGCGCTAGAGCTTGATATAAGACCAATTGTAGTTGTGAATAAAATTGATAAAGATGCAGCAGAGCCTGATAGGGTTGTAGATGAGATATTTGACTTATTTGTAGCGCTTGATGCAAATGATGCGCAGTTAGAGTTTCCGGTAGTTTATGCAGCCGCTAAAAATGGTTATGCAAAAATGAACCTTGAAGATGAAAACAAAGATATAACACCGATATTTGATACTATTATCAAAGAAGTTCCAGCTTCTACTGGAAGTGTTGATAATCCACTACAACTTCAAGTATTTACGCTTGATTATGATAACTTTGTTGGAAAAATTGGGATTGCTAGAATTTTTAATGGTAAGGTATCTAAAAACCAAAGTGTTACCTTGATTAAAGCAGATGGTGAAAAGGTAAATGGAAGAGTCTCTAAACTTATTGGTTTCCACGGACTTGATCGCATAGATATTGATGAAGCAGTTAGTGGTGATATCGTGGCAGTTGCAGGTTTTGAGACACTAGATGTTGGTGATACTCTAGCAGATCCAAATCATGCAGTAGGACTTGATCCACTTCACATTGAGGAGCCGACACTTTCAGTTGTGATGAGTGTAAATAACTCACCACTTGCAGGAACAGAGGGCAAATTTGTCACCTCAAATAAGATTGTAGAGAGACTAGAGTCTGAAATGCAGACAAATATTGCTATGAAATATGAGAGCAGCGGAGAAGGGGCTTTTAAAGTTAGTGGGCGTGGTGAGTTACAGATTACTATTTTGGCAGAAAACATGAGAAGAGAGGGGTTTGAATTTTCTCTTGGTCGTCCTGAAGTCATTATTAAAGAGGAAAATGGTATAAAATTGGAGCCTTATGAGCATTTAGTTATCGATGCTCCTGATGATTGTACTGGTACGATTATAGAAAAACTTGGCAAGAAAAAAGGTGAGATGACTGGTATGACACCAACTGGTGATGGTCAAACAAGATTAGAGTTTGAGATACCAGCTCGTGGGCTTATTGGCTTTAGGAGTCAATTTTTGACCGATACAAAAGGTGAGGGTGTTATGAATCACTCATTTTTAGATTATCGCCCTCTGACAAGTGGTGTTGAGAGTAGGATGAATGGTGCACTTGTATCTATGGAAAATGGTGCAGCTTTGGGGTTTTCTATATTTAATCTACAAGAGAGAGGCGCTATGTTTATTAAGCCTCAAGATAAAGTCTATGGTGGCATGATTATCGGCGAACACTCAAGAAGTAATGATCTGGATGTTAATCCTATAAAAGGAAAACAGCTTAGCAATGTGAGAAGTTCGGGTGCTGATGATGCTATAAAACTTGTTCCTCCTCGTATAATGACGCTTGAACGTGCACTAGAGTGGATAGAAGAGGATGAACTTGTTGAGATAACACCAAAAAGTATCCGTGTTCGTAAAAAACATCTTGATCCAACAGTGAGAAAAAGATTGACAAAAAAGGCAAAAAATGGGTAAAATGTTGAAACTTTTGAGATATCTTCCAATGATTTTGATGATTATTCGTAAGTTTAGAAAATAATTGTATAATATTTTGTTATTAAAATACAATTTAAGGAGAGTAGGCTATGGATATGACAGATATAGTTAAAATGGGAACAGAGATGTTTCAAGAGAAGCTAGGTGATAGTGCTTCAAGTTTAGACTCAAATACAATCACAGATGCGCTTGGTGGTCTTATGTCAAATGAAGATGGTGGGTTTGATCTTAGTAATATTATCTCATCTGTAACAAGCGGCGAGGATGGAATTGGATCAATTGTCTCATCTTGGCTTGGAGATGGAGATAATGATACTGTTGATGGTAGTCAACTTACTGATCTTTTTGGAAGTGATAAAATCTCGGCATTCGCTGAAAAACTTGGTATCGATACAGATACAGCGCTTAATGGATTGAGTGATGCTATACCAAATATCGTAGACAAATCGAGTGAAGGTGGGAACATGATTAGTTCACTTTTTGATTCTGTTGGTGGTACGGATGGTATTATGGGTATGGTTGGTAAATTTTTCAACAAGTAAATTTTGCCTACATTTGGGGGTTTTTTAGCCTCCAAAAAGATTTTTCAACTTCCGTTTAATTTTTCCCTAAAATTTACGATATAATTATAATGCTTTGTAATAAAAGCAACTTATAAATAAAAAGGATATTTAATGGCTTTATATGATAGAGATTATGTAAAAAATAACACAGTTCCTAGAGAGAACGAAGAAGTTCAAACTAGACAGGGTGATCTTTCTACATTTATTAAGGCGACTTACCAGCTTTTTGCTGCAACTATGGTTTCAGGTGCAGCTGGAGCGTATGTAGGTATAGGTATAGCGGATGTAGTTGCTGCTAATTATTGGTGGATTGCAATTCCTTGGATGCTTTTTGGCATGTTTGGATTGATGATGGTTAAGGATAAAACGCCTATTAACTACATTGTACTTTTTGCATTTACTTTTGTTGGTGGTATTATTTTAGCACCACTTTTAAGTAAAGTACTTGGTATGAGTGGCGGTGGAGCGCTTGTTGCAAATGCTTTTATCACAACATCGGTAATATTTGGAGCACTTAGTATTTATGCTATGAACTCTAAGAGTGATTTTTCTGCTTGGGGAAAACCACTACTAATTGCACTAGTGATAGTGATAGTTGCCATGCTTTTAAATGCATTTGTGTTTAATAGTCCAATTATGCATGTCATCATGCTTGGTGCTATTGTGATGCTTATGAGCGGTTTCATACTTTATGATACGCAAAATATCATTAAGGGTGCTTACTCTACACCGATAGAGGGAGCGTTTGCACTATATCTTAACTTCTTTAACATGTTTACTGCAATTCTTCAAATATTTGGAATTTTTGGTGGTGACGACTAATCAAAACTTGCATCGTCTTATCGATGCAAATCTCAACCGTCTTCGCGAAGGCATACGCGTTTGCGAAGATATTGAGAGATATATAAACAACAATAAAAAACTTTCCCAAAAATTAAAATTAATCCGCCATGAGTGTCGAGTAAAAGATGCACAGACTTACTTAAAATCACGAGATATTGTAGGTGATGTATTAAAACAAACAACCCCCTCAGAAGCGAAAAGAGACGATATACAATCTATCCAGATTTCCAATATAAAAAGAGCGCAAGAGAGTGCTAGAGTACTTGAGGAGGGCTTTAAACTTATAGATACAAAAGAGGCTGAGAAGTTCAAAAATATTCGATATGCTTTGTATGATGTAGAAAAAATTATGTTAAGATAAAGAATTAGGGGATTTATTATGGATGTTGCAATAAAGTTGGATAATTATAGTTATCGAAAATATTTAGGTTTTCCCCAGATAAACATGACCTCAAACTCCAGATAATTGTGAGGGTAATTATCAATCAATTCTTTAGTCTCCTTAAAATTTAATTTTCTCTCTCCTCCGCTAACGCCGCTATTTTTGATATAACGAAATTTTGATATATTGTCTTTAAAATTTAGCTTATAATTAACTACTTCATAATCAAAAGTAAAATAACTATTTAAAAGTTTCAATAATTCGTGTTTGTTTGGTAAAATCGATTTTAATTTTGTAAGTTCATAAATAGTTTTAAATGTCTCATCACAAAAGATTGCAAAGGCCATTTCATTGCAGTTTGTAACTATTTTTTGAAAAAGTAGATCAAGGTTTTTTGCCCATTGAAGCGCTGATGATGAGATAATTATATCATGATGTTTAAAAGTTGAAGTTTCAAAATCTTCATTTATAAGATCTATTTTTGAATTAATAGGGTGAAGTGAACACATGTGTGTGGCGCTATCTATGGCCGTAAATTTTTCTATTTTCCAAGTTATTTCAGCATAAACTGCTCCACTGCCTGAGCCAAGATCAAGAACTGTTTTAGGTTTTGAGTGGATATTTTTTATTAAGTTCTTAACAACCACTTTTTGGATGATATTATGTTTTGTATAATTTAAAGCTTGTTTTGAGAATTCTCTGCTATGGTATGAAGGCATTTTAACATTACTTTTAATAAAATTAGATATAATCGCAAAATTATATCTAAAAAAGGTTTTAATTTATGACATCAATTCTTTTAATATTGCAATTTGCTTTAGCGGTTATTTTAACAATCGTAGTACTATTACAAAAAAGCTCATCAATCGGTTTGGGAGCGTATAGTGGAAGCAATGAGTCAGTATTTGGCGCAAAAGGTCCAGCTGGATTTTTAACAAAGTTGACATTTACACTTGGTCTTTTCTTTGTGATCAACACTTTGGCACTTGGTTATTTTTATAATCAAGATAGAAAAGCTTCTATTGTCGATAGTGTTAAAATTGAGCAGAATGTTCCATCGTCTCCAATTGTGCCGACAAAAACCAATACCCCAGTGGCTCCAAGTGCACCTAAAACAACAATTCCTACGGCACCGGTTGTACCTGTCGTACCAGTAACTGAAACAAATCAAACAAAATAAGAAGGAGATTTTATGGATTTGAGTGAGATTTTTGATCATCAAAATGGTGGAAATAATAGAGCGATAGAAGCTCTTAAAAAAGATTTTATGACTATTAGAAGCGGAAAAGTATCCACATCTATACTTGATAACATTACAATAGATTATTATGATAATCCAACACCTTTAAATCAAGTAGGTTCAGTTTTAGCTACAGATGCAACAACAATTACAATTGCGCCTTGGGAGAAAAATCTTTTAGCAACTATAGAAAAAGCGATACAAAATGCAAATATTGGTGTTAATCCAAATAATGACGGTGAAGTAATCAAGTTGTTTTTTCCACCAATGACTACGGAACAAAGAGCAGAGAGTGCAAAAAAAGCAAAAGGCATGGGGGAAAATGCAAAAGTTTCGGTAAGAAATGTACGAAAAGATGCAAACAATAAGATAAAAAACCTTGAAAAAGAGAAAGAGATCACAGAAGATGAGAGTAAAAAAGCTCATGATAGTGTTCAAAAAGCCACTGACGAGACAGTTTCTAAAATAGATACACTTGTTAAAGTCAAAGAGGTGGAGCTTCTAAAAATATAATGAAAACTCTTGAAGAGATTTATAGAGATGCAGGTGCATATTTGGAGGGGCATTTTTTGCTTAGTAGTGGTAAACACTCCCAGTTTTATCTCCAAAGTGCAAAAGTATTAGAAGATCCTAAAATTGCTGAATTTTTAGCAGGAAAACTAGCTGAAATGATTCAAAAAGAGGGCATAAAGATAGATACTGTTTGCTCTCCCGCTCTTGGAGGGATTTTGGCAGGATATGAGCTTTCTCGTGCTCTTGGAGCTAGGTTTATATTTACGGAGAGAGTTGATGGAGTTATGACTCTTAGGCGTGGATTTGAAGTTAGTGAAGGTGAAAATATTCTTATTTGTGAAGATATTATAACTACTGGCGGTTCAGCGCTGGAAGCTGCAAAGAGTGTAGAAAAAAATGGTGCAAATATTGTAGCATTTGCAGCCTTAGCAAATCGTGGACTTTGTAAAAGAAATGATGGTGAAAATAGTTCAAAAAATGAATGCAAACTTCCAGACTCTACACCTTTTTTTGCATTGGACGATTTTACTTTTGAAATTTATGAGCCAAAAAATTGTCCACTTTGTAAAAATGATTCAAAAGCTTTTAAACCAGGAAGTAGAGGAAATTAATGAATATATCAGTAATTGGAACAGGTTATGTAGGTTTAGTAACTGGAGCATGTTTTGCAGAGATGGGAAATAGTGTCACATGTGTTGATATAGACGCAAAAAAGGTAGAAAACCTAAAAGAGGGAATTATTCCTATATATGAACCAGGTCTTGAAAAAATCGTACTTCAAAATCATGAAAATCAGACTTTAAATTTTACAATTGATATAAAAAAGGCACTACAAAATAGTAACATCTGTTTCATAGCTGTTGGAACACCAATGGGAGAAGATGGAAGCGCTGATCTTCAGTATGTATTGGCAGTTGCAAAGAGTATTGGTGAAAATATGACTCATCATATGTATATTATCGATAAATCAACTGTACCGGTTGGTACGGCTGATAGAGTTAAAGAGATGGTTCAAAAAACTCTTGATATTAGAGATAGTCAGCTTACATTTGATGTCATAAGTAATCCTGAATTTTTAAAAGAGGGAGTAGCTGTTGCTGATTTTATGAAGCCAGATCGTGTTGTGATAGGAGCTGATAATGAGAGAGCTTTTGATGTAATGAGAGAGCTTTATGCACCTTTTACTCACTCTCATGAGAGATTAGTTACGATGGATATAAGATCTGCTGAGATGACTAAGTATGCGGCAAATGCAATGCTTGCAACAAAAATAAGTTTTATGAATGAGATAGCAAATATCTGTGAAAGGGTAGGGGCAGATGTCAATCAAGTGCGTCATGGCATAGGAAGTGATAGTCGAATTGGATATAGTTTCATCTATCCAGGTTGTGGTTATGGTGGAAGTTGTTTTCCAAAAGATGTACAAGCACTAGCAAAAACTGCTAAAGATTTTGGCTATGAGCCAAAAATTCTTGATGCAGTAGAAATTGTAAATTATGCTCAAAAAAGAATTATTAGTGACAAGGTTATAAAAAAGTTTGGTGAAGACTTAAATGGTAAAACTTTTGCTATCTGGGGATTGGCATTTAAACCAGAAACTGATGATATGCGTGAAGCTAGTTCTATTACGATTATAAATGAACTTACTAAAAGAGGCGCAAAAATCAAAGCATATGATCCAAAAGCTGAAAATGAGGCAAAGGAACACTATCTTAAGGGTAACAATAATGTTTTATATGTTTGTTCAAAATATGATGCTTTGAGTGATGCTGATGCCATGATTTTAGTGACAGAATGGAAAGAGTTTAGAAGTCCTGATTTTGATGAAATGAAAAAGAGACTTAAAAATGCGATCATTTTTGATGGCAGAAATCAGTACAACAGAAAGCGACTTTGTGAGAGTGGGTTTGAATATTTTGAAATAGGGGTAAAGTAGAGCTTTAAATATATGGGGGGGCTACTTATACAAGTAGCCCCTTTTTTTAAACTATGTTAACACTTAATCTCAGCATTCTTTCTATCATAGTAGTACCAGTTTAGTATAAGACATAAAACATAATAAGCAACAAAACCATATATTGCGTATTCAGCATGTCCAGCTTTAATTTGTTGACCAAAAAGTTTTGGCATTATAAACGCACCATATGCAGCAATTGCAGCTGTCCAACCAAGAACTGGTCCAGCTTGTGTTTTGTTAAAGATATATGGAATACTTCTAAATGTAGAACCATTACCAATACCAGTACCAGCAAATAACAACATAAAGCCTATAAAGAAAGGCCACCAGTAATCAGTTGGAGTTGCACTCTCTCTCGCTTGAACGATAAAATAAGCAACTGCTAAAGCCGCAAATATTTGTAGTATTGTACTCCAAGCTGTGACTCTTGAACCACTATGTATCTTGTCTGAAAACCAACCACCAACTGGTCTAATAAGTGCACCAACTAATGGACCAAGAAATGCATATGTAAAGGCATTAATTTCACCACCAAAAACATCTTGAATAAGCTTAGGAAATGACGCAGCATATCCAATAAATGAACCAAATGTCATAGTATAGATTATAGTCATAATCCATGTATGTTTATTGTTGAAAATTGCAAATTGTGCATCCAAGTTTGTTTTTAACTCTTTTGGCGATAAAAATTTCATTAGCAACAATGCTATAATAACAACAGTAGGAAGAACTATCCACATATTTATTTTTAAACCAATAAGCATATATGCACCGATACCAGCCGCAACAATACCAAATAGCAACAATAAAATTATTTTACCAAATTCACCAGCATAATTACCAAGATTAGGAGTTGCTGTTTTTAAGTTATTCATACCAAAAAATGATGCCATAACACAAATCAAAATAAGTGGTACCCAAACCCAAGCGGCATCTTGAATATATATAATCTTGTCAGATTCAGGCAACTGCATACCAGCACTAAATGCACCAGCTGTTAACATGATAGGAATCAAAAACTGCATTGTACTAACACCTAGGTTACCAAGTCCTGCATTTAATCCTAAAGATGTACCTTGAACTCTTTTTGGAAAAAAGTAACTGATATTTGACATTGAAGATGAGAAGTTACCACCACCAAAACCAGAAGTTGCAGCTAGTATTGCTAAAACTCCATAAGGAACATCTTTATTTCCCATAGCCCAACCAGCACCAAGTGCAGGAATTAAAAGAAGTGCTGTTGTTAAAAATATAACATTTCTACCCCCACCAATTCCGATTAAAAATCCATTAGGAATTCTAAGAGTTGCACCAGCAAGACCTGCTACAGCCGGTAGTGTCCAAAGAAGCGAATTTATCTCTTTCCAATCCTCTGGTGTTTGAGGATTCATACCAAGCGTAAATCCCATTTTTTTCATCTGAACAATCAGCATACCCCACATAAGCCATACCGAGAAAGCTAGTAAGAGAGAAGGGATTGATATCCAAAGGTTACGAGTTGCGATACTCTTGCCCTCTTTGTCCCAAAACTGATCGTCTTCTACATCATATTTTTCTATATTAATTGCCATTGTTGTTCTCCTTCAACATTTCATGCATTTTTGTAAGCTCATCTTCAGAGAGATTTTTTTGAGCATAATTAAAGATAATTGTATCTTCTCTATATATATGCACTTTTAATAACTCTACAAGCTCTTTTGCTTGTGTTAATGCCACATCTAAAATTATTATTCGCGATCTTTCATCAGGTATTCTTGAAAAAAGTGCAAACAAGTTAAATATAACAGCCGCAAGTTGAATTGATTTTATATGCTCATCTTCTAGAACATCGATTGCATTAAAATTTTCATCTCCTTTTGAGTGGCTACCATCAGCAAACATTTTTTTACTAATGATAGGAAAGAGTGTTTTCTCTTCATTTAAATGATGTTCTCTAATCTCTTCATCAAAATGACTAAAAAAATCTCTCAATCTATCATCAATCTCTTTATCAACTTTACCACCTTCAATCATTGCAAGCGTCTCTTCAAATTCCGTAAGCTTTTCAGAATAGGCTTTATGCTCATCTATTAACTCTTGTAAAAGAGGATGCATATCTTCATATGGAATCTCCTCATCTACTTTTGGCGGGTCATAAGCCTCAGGTGGTGCAAAAGGGGATGCCCCTTCTGCGTTGCCTATCTCTATCTCTTGTTCATTCATGTTTCTCCTTTTATTTATGTTTTTTATGCTACTTTTTTCTCTTCATTGCCTACACTGTCTTTAAGTAACCACCACATTCCGGCGAATGACAAGAAGAGCATAAATGCCCAGGCACTCGACCAAAGACCAGTCCAATCAAGCAGATAAGCAAATACAATTGGTGTGAAAAAACCGCCAAGTCCTCCAAGAACACCAACAACTCCGCCGACCATGCCGACATCGTCAGGGTAGTGATCGGGTATGTATTTGTAAACTCCAGCTTTTCCAATACCCCAGATAGCACCAATCAATACAGCCAAAACCGCAAATATCCAAACATTTGCTTGAAAAGCAATTCTTGTTGTACCTTTAGCTAAAAGTTGTTTTTTCTTAATCTTATCTCCTACTTTTACAACAACCTCTTGCCAAGTTCTTTTAATAGGAAAGATAACCATCTCATCACTATTAATATGGCTGATATCATCGTCTGCCTCTTTTGGTGAGTATTTATAAACTCTTTTGCCTACAACAATAGTATCTTCTGTAATTTCAGTAACTACACCTGGTATTTTTGCTATAACACCTTTACCTGGTGAATATACATCTACTTTAGGTATCATAAGCATTGCACTAATGATTACTGAAGTTGCTAATACCCAAACCATCACTTTTCTTCCACCATATACATCAGATAACCAGCCTCCAAATGCACGAATGACACCTGATGGAAAACTAAATGCTGCTGCAAATAAACCAGCTGTAACAAGTGGTAAATAGTATACATTTACAAAATATGGTATTAACCACTGAGAAAAAGCAACAAAACAACCAAATACCAAAAAGTACCACAAACCAAATTTCCAAACTTGTATATCTTTTAGTGGCAACATCATTTTGGCAAGGGTTTTATCTGCTGCTGCTGTTTTTCTGTTTTCTGTAAAAATTAAAAATATAATACCCATTACAAGCAACATAATTGCATAATATACAGGTAATGTTCGCCATCCTTCTAAATTTGTACCTCCATCTGTAAGGTTATTTAGTATTGATGGAGCAAGCAGAGCTGTTGCAGCAGCACCAGCATTACCCGCACCAAATATACCAAGAACTGTACCTTGGTTTTTTCTAGGATACCAGACAGAAGTAAAAGCAATACCAACGGCAAAACTAGCACCAGTTATTCCAAATCCTAGGCTATATAGTGCATACTCTTCAAAATTAGTAGCAGTAGATAGTAGATACATAGGAATTGCTGATAAAATCAATAAAAGACCATATACCCACTTACCACCAAATTTATCTGTGAGTATTCCCACAGGAAATCTCATAAGAGCACCTGTTAAAACAGGAATACCTATAAGCCATCCCATCTCAACAGTGCTCCAGTCAAAAACTTCGTTGCTAACTAAAAAAGTTACCAATACCCCATTTAACATCCAAGCTGCGAAGCAGATTGTAAATGCAAATGTATTAAAAAAGAGCATTTTGTGTGATTTGCTCGTTGCTACTTCCATCATGACAAACTCCTTAAATTTAATCTAATAGTTAATTATTTTTTGGTCTCCTAACGCTTTCACTCCATGGTGTATTTGGGTCTCTAACTACCTTCTTGTCCCAATACCATCTAACAACCTGATAAGGTCTTGTAATATAGTGTAACGGTACTACTAAAAAGTGTACAAGTCTAGAAAAAGGTATAAGCAAGATCACTAAAAATGCTCCAAATACATGAAATTTAACTAAAAACGGCATAGCTGACATAGCCGCGATATCCGGATTTAGTAACATAATAGACCATAAATAAGGAACCATATCAGATGCATACCATCCAGAACCCCATTTCATTGCCATTGCAGTTAAAATACCGAGTATAAATTGAACTATGAGTATAATTTCAATTGCAATATCCATTCTGTTTGTTACCATCTTTAATCTTACATTGTTTAGTCTTCTAATAAGTAACATAATGAGACCAACAGTTGCAACTATACCAAAAGCAAGTCCAACTACCTCTAATGCAACTAAACTAGATCCACCAATAGATAAATAGATGGATGGAAATAAAAATCCAACTAAATGACCTAAAAATACAACCAAAATTCCAACATGAAAAGGAACTGAAGCCGTGTAGAGCTTTTTGGTTTCTAAAAACTGTGAAGACAGAGATGAGTATTTAAACCCTGTCTTGTACCTATAAATTGTACCGATCACAAAGATCGACAAAGCTACATACGGGAACGCCCCGAATAATAATAAGTCCATATCAAACTCCTTTGTTTAATTTATTTAACTTGCACAACCAGTAGTACCACAACTATTAAAGGTAGTACTACAACTATTAGAACTCTTTTTTCCCTCTTCAATTTCTAACTCATTTTTCAAAAAACCAAAAAAACTTGCATCTTGAAATGGTCTATTTTCTTTTATGAGAGAAAAATCGCTATCTAGTACAATATAGAGTGCTTTAAAGAGATGTAAAAACATAGCCAATGGAAAAGATGGCACAATAAGTGTTTTATACTGCTTTTTATACAGTTTATCTTTTTGCTCCATACTTGCAGGGCTGTATTCATTCATCATGATTTCTATTGCAGGAGCAAGCATCATCGTCATTAAATCGTTGACTGTATCTTGGTTTTTCATTTTTGGAATTAATCTCAAAATATTCCCAAGATGGTCAGATAATTCTCCTGCACAATCATTGCTTACACTCCTGTGTTCTTTATTTAGATGAACTAATACTTCGCCTCTTGTATAGTCATCTCCATACAAAACATATCCTATCTCTAGAGATGTTACAGCCTGAACTTCAAAAGATTTTGTATAAAGTTCTTGAAGCTCGTATGTTTTAGTTGGAAGCAGTTTTTTAAACTTTTCCAACTCTAAAGATGCATCTGGATACATCTCCCTTAATGTGTCAATAGTTTTTGATACAAGTGTACTATAACTTTCATCTGGATAATCAAAAAGTTGTGAGAGCACCGTATAATGACTTAATTGCATCAAATTCCCCTAGCTGGCTTCTCTAAGAAACCAAATCCAGTATTACCTTTAACGTCAGCAGTTGACTCTAACATCTCTATAGATTGTTCTCTATGAGCCGCTGGAATTACAAATCTATCATCAAATTTTGCCAATGATGTTAGATAGTAAATACCTTCTGCATCCTCTTCTGTTAGATTCACTTCAGCTAGTGCTTTATCAGATTTTTCTTGTGATATATCACCGACTGTTTTGTGTCTTCTATAAATTCTTATTGCCATTAGCTTTTTAAGCTTATCTGCCAGTAAGTCTTCATCACCAGCACCAAATAGATTTGCCATATATTTAAGAGGAAATCTTGTTTGCTCAATTGTTCCAAAAATCTCTTCTATGCTTGTATCATATAGCCACTTATCATCCCAATGTTTTGACATATCATTGAGCGTTGAACTATCATTGCTGTTTTGGCTAACTGTTGCCATAACTGGTAACAATGGTGGAACATAAAACAGGTTTGGAAGTGTTCTGAACTCTGCATGTAATGGAAGTGCTATTTTCCACTCTTTCACAAATTTATAAATTGGTGAATTTTGAGCAGCTTTTATAGTTGAATCAGCAACACCATTTTTCTTAGCAGCTTCTATAACTGCTGGATCAAATGGATCTAAGTATATGTCCATCTGATTGCTAATGAGATCTTTCTCATCAGATGATGCAACTTGTTCTATTTTGTCTGCATCATACAGCAATACTCCTAGATATCTAATTCTACCAACACATGAGTGCATACAAGCTGGAGCCAATCCCGATTCAATTCTTGGAAAACATAAAAGACATTTTTCAGACTTACCGCTACTCCAGTTATAATATGTTTTTTTATAAGGACATGCAGTAACACACATTCTCCAAGCTCTACATACATTTTGGTCAATTAGAACAACACCATCTTCACCTCTTTTATAGATTGCGCCTGATGGACATGATGCTACACAGGCAGGGTTTAGACAATGGTTACATATTCTTGGCAGATAGTAAAATGCCATTTTTTCTAACTGAAACATAGCTTCTTGTTCAGCAGGTGATAGATTTTGCAGATTTGGATCTTTTCTTGCATAGTCTGGAGTTCCACTAAGATCATCATCCCAGTTTGGTCCCATTTTGATATCAATCGGCTTACCAGTTATAAGAGAAATTGGTCTTGCAACTGGTTGAACATCTTGTTGTGGTGACTCTATTAAGTCTAAGTACTTATAAGTAAAAGGCTCATAATAATCGTCAATAACCGGTAAATTTGGATTGTGAAAAATATTCAGTAATCCTTTTAATTTTCCAGCACCTTTTAGCTCGATACCGCCAGTCGAATTTTTTTCCCATCCGCCTTTGTATATCTCTTGATCTTCCCATTTCGTGGGGTAACCAGTCCCTGGTTTTGTTTCGACATTATTCCACCACATATACTCAGCACCCTTACGGTCTGTCCATATGTTTTTACAGGCAACTGTACATGTGTGGCACCCCAGACATTTGTCCAGGTGAAAAACCATCGATACTTGTGATCTTACGTCCATTTTTATCTCCTTTTTTGTATCTATCTATTAAGTTTTCTTAAAAAACAACTTCTGTCATTTTTTTGACGATAACATGTGTATCTCTATTTACAGCCACCGGACCCCAGTAGTTGAAGTAATATGTAAATTGTCCATAACCACCAGCCAAGAAATTTGGTTTTAAACGAACACGAGTTACTGCATTATTTCCACCACTTCTTTTTCCTTTTCTGATTTGTGATAAAGGAAGACCTATGGTTCTTTCAATTGTATGATAAACAATAGTTACACCTTTTGGAATTCTTGAACTTACAACCGCTCTTGTACAGTAAGTACCGTTGTCATTGATAACTTCAACCCAATCATTGTCATTTATGCCAAGATCTTTTGCATCTGCTTCACTTAGCCAGCAAGGCTCAATACCACGAGAGAGCGTTAACATTCTTAAATTGTCCATATAAGTTGAATGAATATGCCATTTCCCATGAGGAGTTAAACAGCTAAGCACTTTTGCATCGCTATCTTTTAGTGTCTCTTTAAGATCACCATATGCTTCAGCTTTTGGAGAAGGTTTATATGTTGGAAGATGCTCACCAAATCCTATATACATATCATGATCTAGGTAAGTATGTTGTCTTCCTGTTAGTGTTCTCCATGGTACCATCTTTTCTATATTATATGTGTACGCTGAATATGCTCTATCCGTATTTATAAGTCCAGACCAAACAGGAGATGAATTGTATCTATGTGGAGCTTTTTGTAAATCTTTATACTGCATAGTAACACTTTCTGTATAAAGACCTATATCTTCAAGCTCAAGTCCTGTCTTTTTCTCTGCATTTTTATAAGCTCTACGAGCTAATTTTCCATTGGTAACACTAGAGAGATGTAAGACTGCATTGATAGCTGAAACATCCTCTTTAAGTGAAGGATAAATCTCACCATCTAATTTTTCAACAGCAAAATGATTTGATTCTACCATCTCATCATATACATCTTCACACTCATAATGGTTACCGTGAGCTCCAGCACCTTTATTTCTAAAATTTCTGCCAAGAGTGATATATTTATCATAGATTTTTGTATAATCTCTCTCTTGAATAGCAATTTTATGCATAGTTTTACCAGGAATCGCTTCACACTCACCTTTGAACCAATCTTTGATACTAGTTTGTGCTATCTCATCTTCACTGTCATGTCCTAATGGAGCAGTTACAATATCTTTTTGAATACCAGGTAAGTGAGTTTTTGCTACTTCACTTGTTGCTTTTGCGATATTACTAAAAATTTCCCAATCAGTTTTTGCTTCCCAAACAGGATCAATTGCAGCAGAAAGTGGATGGATAAATGAGTGCATATCAGTAGAGTTTATATCCGCTTTTTCATACCAAGAAGCAGATGGAAGTACGATATCAGAATAAAGTGCAGATGAATCCATTCTAAAGTTAAGATCAACTACTAAGTCCATTTTCCCAGTAGGCGCTACTTCATGCCATTTGACCTCTTTGGTTTTGTCTTGATCTACAGCAATAGTGTTTGTATGAGTTCCTAAGTAATGTTTAAGACAATATTCTTGTCCTTTCATACTACCTGAAATTGCATTCCCTCTCCAGATATACCAGACACGTGGGAAGTTTTCCTCTGCATCAGGATCACCTATAGCATAGTCTAACTTTTTATCCTTTAGGGACTTGAGTACATGTTTTTTTATAGCATCATCAGTCTTAGCACCACCTTTAACTGCTTCTTTAGAGAGTTCTAGTGTATTTTGATTAAACTGAGGATAGTATGGCATCCAACCCATTCTAACAGACTTGTAAATTTCATCTGCCATATGACCTTTTGTCATATCATTGTCCGGAACGGCATTGTATTTTGAATATAGACCATCGTATCTGTACTGATCCGTGTTGATATAGTGCCAAATAGGACCTTGTTGTAATCTTGCTGTTGCATTCCAATCTTTTGCAAGTGCAATATTTCCCCAAGCATCAACAGGAGCTAGTTTTTCTTGACCAACATAGTGGTTCATACCACCACCATTTTTACCGATACTTCCAGTAAAAATAAGCGCCATCGTAGCTGCACGATAAATAAGGTTACAGTGATACCAATGGTTGATACCAGCACCAACAATTACCATGTTTTTACCTTCTGTTATAGCACCTGTATGACCCCATTCTCTAGCTATGCTTATGATGGTTTTTGCATCAACACCTGTAAAAATTTCCTGCCATGCAGGAGTATAAGCCGCACTTTTATCATTATAATCTTTTGGATAATCACCATCTAGACCTCTAGGTACACCATATTGAGCCATGTGAATATCAAAAGTTGTTGCAACTGCTATCTTTTTACCAGACGCTGTTTTAACATATTTGATAGGTACGCCTCTTAATGATTTGTTGTCCAAGCCAAAATCGTCAAAAGATGTTAATAAAACTTTATCACTATTATCTATGAGAGTTAATATTGGATCATACGATTTATCGTCTATTGCATTTTCAAGTTTAGTATTCCATTTACCGGTCTCTTGTTTGTCCCATCTATGCCCCATACTACCTTTTGGAATAACAAAATTACCACTTTTTTCATCAATTTGTACAAATTTCCAATCACCATTTTCTATATCTTTATACTCTGTAAGCTCATTTGCTCTTAAAAGCTTACCAGCTTTAAAAACATCACCATCTTTCTCTATTTTTACTAAAAATGGAGTATCAGAGTATTTTTTCATATAATCTATAAAATAAGGAACTTGTTTATCGACATAAAACTCTTTTAGTAAAACATGTGTGATAGCTTGCCAAAAAGCACCGTCACTACCAGCGTGAAGCGGTACCCACTGATCTGCAAATTTACTAACCATACTAAAATCAGGAGCACAAACTATAGTTTTTGTTCCGTTGTGCCTTGCTTCTGCAAAAAAGTGAGCATCGGGAGTTCTTGTCATATTAAGGTTTGCAC
>CAYUSV010000006.1:0-37235 GCA_964447385.1 uncultured Campylobacterales bacterium
AAATCTCATAATTTTCTCTTGCATAGGGTCAGTAAAGTTTGTTGGCGTGATTCTTTGTTGCCAATACATAGAAGCACCCATAAGAACTGGTAATACATAATAAGGATCCATAACAGATAGGTCTGTATACCACCCTATCCATTCAGCGTGTTTTAGCTCTATAGAGTTTAATAATACTCTATAGATTGCAAAAAATATAGGAATTTGCATCAGCATTGGCATACAACCGCCCATGGGGTTTGCATTATGCTTTTTATATAACTCCATCATTTTGGCGTTCATTTTTTGAGGTTCACCTTTGTACTGCTTTTGAATCTCTTTAATTTTAGGTGAAAGCTCTTTGAGTCTATTCATAGAGACCATGCCTTTGTATGTCAAAGGATAAAGAACCAATCTTATAATTATAGTAATTGCTACTATTGACCAACCCCAGTTACCTAAAATAGAGTGTATATATTTTAAAAAGAGAAATACCGGTTTTGCTAAAAATGTGAAAAAACCATACTCAATGACATCTGTAAGTCTTGGATTAATTGCATGTAGTCTGTCATACTCTTTTGGTCCAATATAGCCATTTAGAGTTAAATTTTGCTCTCCTTTTATAAAACCAAGTGCGTTATCTTCACTGTCTTTTGACATAAAAATATTAAGTCTATCTTTAAAGCTATAAAATGTCGTAGTGTAATATTTATCATTTAACGAAAGGATACTTGCATCCATAAATATCTCATTTCCTTCTGCATCTCCATCTTCAATTGTCTCAATTGTATCATCTGACTTTTGGATAAGTGCGCCTTTAAAAGTATACATATCAGCGGCTATGTCAGGATGAGAGCCAGGACTTATAAAATACTCTTGAGGTTTTGACAAAGAGAGTGAAATATCATAAGTGCCGTTTGAATTAAAAGTTATCTTTTTTGTAACCGTTGTTTTAGATAATTCTTGGGTTAATATGATTGTTTTAGATTCGCCATTTAGGTTTATTTCACTTTTGTCAATATTGTAAGATTTTTCAAAAGATTCATCATTTAAATTGGCATCTGAAAAACGAACTTCAAGAGGTTTAAGAGTAAAATTAGATGAAACCAAATTTGGATATGTTCCATCCTCGGCTTTAAAGCGATTATTTAAAATTTCATATTTTGATATCCTTCCAAGAGAGTCAATGTTAAGCCTAAAATCTTTGGCATTTACAGTTGCTATTGTTTTTATGTCAGAATCATCACTAGGCGCAACAACTTTTGGTTTTTGACTCTGCGTTGGCGCAATATTTGAGGTTTGTGTTGGGGCTTGGTTGCTTGGTGCAATACTATTTTGGCTATTTGTCTGTTTTGTCATCTGCGTTGTAATATTTTGATCTGTAACCATTTTAGGTTTTGGTACAAAATAGTCATACGCAATAAAAAATAAAAAACTTAGTACAACTGCTAGTAGTAATCTCTGTTGTTGGGATAGATTGTCAATCAATGTTCTCTTCCTTCTTGAATGATTTAATTAGATAGTATTTATCTTTGCTTTTTGGAGCAAGCCAGAATTCTACAATAAAACTGTTTTTATTATTGTTATAAGGATAAACTTTTTTACAATTTAAGTTCTTTTTTACAATTGGATAGTCAATTCCACCAATAAAGAGTTGATTGCATCTTAAAATTCTAGTAGCTGAATACCAAAATGCCTTAAAGATACTGTTTTTTTGAAATTGCCACTTTGCATACTCTGAACATGTAGGATAAAATCTACAACTTCCAAAACCAAGTAGTGTAAAAAATTTTTGATAAATTTCTAACAGTTTAAGTGCAAGTTTTCTGAACATTTGTTAATGCCCCCCTACCCTTTTTAAAGCATCTGATATATCTTTTTCTAGTTTTACAAAGTCTGAGCTTAAAATATCTTTTTTAGCTACAAAGATATAAGTTCCACAATTTAACATATCATGCAACTTTACAAAAAGTGCGCGAAGCCGTCTTCTTGCAAAATTACGCTCTACTGCGTTACCTATTTTCTTACTTGCTGTAAAACCAACTTGTTTTTGTTGTGTTTTTTTATAAAAAACAATAGCATAACTTAAGTGCTGTTTTTTGCTATTGTTATAAAAATAGTTAAATTGTTTTGAGTTTTTAAGACTCTTATAATCTTTTAAACAGCTAATCTTTTTCTACCCTTAGCTCGTCTTGCTCTTATAACTCTTCTGCCACTTTTAGTTTTCATTCTTACTCTAAACCCGTGAGTTCTTTTTCTTGGTGTATTGTGGGGTTGGTATGTTCTTTTCATTGTTTTTTCCTTCGTGTTGGTTGTTTAAATTAGTCGCGAATGGTACTAAAATGTTGCTTAATTTTTACTTTTTGCCTCTTTTGCTTGAGTTAACGCATCAATTAAGTCATCTAAATTTTCATACGGTATATGAGCTTTCCAATCTGGCTCATCTGTATTATCCTTTAGAGATATGCCAATACTTACAACAGACTCTGACTCTTTACCATAAGGCTCATCAATATTTGCAACTGAAATTTTTCCATCTTTTGTTCCTGCTAATTTAAATGATTTTAATATACTATTTTTACTACCCATTTTAACTCCTATTTACTCTTATTTATTAAAAAATTTTAATATTTTTGCCTGTAACTTTAACCAATCTTTATGTTTTAATAGTGGATACCCACTATAGACTTCATTTCCCGGTATTGATTTAGTTACGCCACCTCTTGCTGCTATTGTTGCACCATCTCCAATCTCTAAGTGACCAGCTACAGCACTTTGCCCACCCATTGTAACATTTTGCCCCAGCTTAGTAGATCCTGATATGCCAACTTGGGCAACTAAAATAGTCTGCTTTCCTATTTCGCAATTATGCCCAATTTGAACAAGATTATCTATCTTTGAACCACTTTTAACAATGGTTTGTCCAAATACAGCACGATCAATAGTACTATTTGCACCTATCTCAACATCATCTTCAAGTACAACTCGTCCATTATGGTAGATTTTTATATGAGCGCCTGTTTTTGTGTGTGCATATCCAAAGCCATCACCCCCAACAACAACACCTGCGTGTATTATGCAAGATTTTCCTATGATTGTATCATTATAGATAGTAACATTGGGATATATTATGCTACCTTCACCTATTGTAACATTTTCACCGATAAATGCTCCGGATAAAATTGTAACATTATTAGCTATCTTTGTACCATTACCTATATGAACACCATCTTGCACTGTTGCACTTTTTGGAATTACAGGCTTAGTTTTACTTGCGATCAACTCATTTTTAAAATATTTACTAGCATATGCCATTTTTAGATATGGATTATCACATATGATGGCTCGGCTATTTTTAGGCAAAAGTGATGCAAACTCTGCTTTTACTAAAACAGCTCCAGCAGAAGTTTTTTTTAGTGACTCTATATATTTTTTATTATTAAAAAATGATATTTCACTATTTTTGGCATCATTAAGCGTATTAATAGCTTCAACTTCAAAATCGCTCTCATCATATTGAAGTTTTAAAAGTTTTGTAAGCTCTTTTAGTTTCACTACTTCTCCATAGAGACCGAACCGCCTCTAACTATCTCTGAAGGTTTAAATTTTTTGATAATTTTTAAAAAATTTGTTATCCTATCAGCATCATCAACTGCCATCAAAATCAGTGAATCCTCCGTAGCATTTGCTACGATGCCATTATACCCTTTTAGTATAGCATCAAGACCGCTCAAATTCTCTTGTAGTGGAATTTTGACTAACGCCATCTCTTTTTCTACAACATCTTGAGTCTCAATTACTTTATAAGTTGGTATAAGTTTGTTGAGTTGTTTTGTTATCTGCTCTAGCACTCTTGGACTTCCATTTGTAACTATCGTAAAACGTGAATATTCACTATCTGGAATCGGTGCTACTGTCAGTGATTCTATATTGTAACCTCTTCCTGCAAAGAGTCCTGAAATACGAGAAAGAACACCATCTTCATTGATTACAATTACAGATATAACTTTTCTTATACGGTTCATGAGTTCTCCTTATATTCTAACATCATATTATAGAGTGTTCCTCCAGCTGGTACCATAGGTAGAACATTTTCAAATCTATCTATAACAACATCTATCATAGCAACCGTTTTTTTCTCTATGGCATCTTTTAAGGCTTTATCAAACTCCTCTTTAGTCTCAACTCTATAACCAATACCTCCAAAACTCTCACAAAGCTTGACAAAATCAGGCTGAACACTAAGATCAGTTTCGGCATATCTTTTATCATAAAAAAATGTCTGCCACTGGCGTACCATCCCAAGAAAGTTATTGTTTAAGATAATATTTATAACCGGTATCTTATGCTCAACCGCAGTCATAAGCTCTTGTATATTCATAAGAATTGAACCATCACCTGTGATATTGATACTAACCTTTTTGGGGTTAGCTGCATAAGCACCTAGAGCTGCTGGAAAACCAAAGCCCATTGTACCAAGCCCTCCACTTGTCATAAGTTGTCTTGGAAATGAGAATGGATAAAATTGTGCTGTCCACATCTGATGCTGTCCAACATCAGTTGAGATTAGTGCCTTATCTCCTAAAATTTCACCAATTCGCTGTATTACCCATTGGGGCTTTAGTTTGTCACTATCATCAGAGTAACCAAGAGGATGAATCTCATTGTATCTCCTAAGAAGAGCTCTCCATCCATCATAAGAGTCTGGATCAATATTATCTTTTGCCAATTCTATCATCTGTGTAACAACATTTGTCAAATCACCAACAATAGGGTAGTCAACATCAACAATTTTTCCAATACTACTTGGGTCGATATCAACATGAATAATCTTAGCATGTTTTGCAAACTCATCAAGTCTACCTGTAACTCTATCATCAAATCTAGGTCCAAGCGCTATCATAAGATCTGTCTCACTCATCGCCATGTTTGATGCATAACTTCCATGCATACCAAGCATACCTAAAAGAAGTGGATCATCATATGAGAGTGAACCTCTTGCCATAAGAGTTTCAACAGCAGGAATTCCAGTCATCTTAGTAAACTCTCTTACAAGCGTAGATGCACCTGAGTTTATAATTCCTCCACCGAGATAAAAAATTGGTTTTTTTGCCCTCTTTATCGCCTCAATAGCCTTTTTAATTTGTCTAATATTGCCTTTATAGTTTGGCTTATAAGTTTTTAGTGAAATCTCTTTTGGATACTCAAAAACTCCAATTTTTGCAGTAACATCTTTTGGTATATCTACATGAACTGGACCTGGTCTTCCGCTTCTTGCTATATAAAATGCCTCTTTTAAAATTCTTGGCAAATCTTTTACATCTTTTACAAGATAGTTATGCTTTACACAAGGACGACTTATACCAACCGCGTCAATTTCTTGAAATGCATCAGTTCCTATCATAGTAATTGGAACTTGACCACTTATAACGACCATAGGCACAGAGTCTGTATATGCAGTTGCTAATCCTGTTATAGCGTTAGTAAATCCAGGACCGCTTGTAACTATAGCAACTCCAACTTCTCCGCTAGCTCTTGCGTATCCATCAGCGGCGTGTATAGCTGCTTGTTCATGTCTTGTTAAAATATGTTTAAATTTATATTTGTATATCTCATCATATACATTCATAATAGCACCACCTGGGTAACCATATGCTATCTTTACGCCCTCTTCTTGTAAGGCTTCAATAACCATTTGAGATCCGCTTATTTTCATCTTAATGTCTCCTTATTGCCCACATAGTATAACCAAAAATTAATTATCAATTTCTACATCTTCAAAAATATTTTTTTTCAACTTTGTCGGATTCTCTTTGCAATAGCCCTCATCTCTTAATGCTTTTATAAAAGCATCTACACTTACACTATCTTTTATACTAATTTTTTGAATAAAAACATCATCAATATCAACCGCATACTTTTTAGCTACATACTTTTTTAAAGTACTTTTAAATCGTTCTTTGCCTTTAGATGTAAGTATATCTTCAATGTAAAAACTACTAGTTACTATATTTAATGCGTCAATTACTTTATATCGATTCTCTTTTAGATCTCTACCATCAAATAGCAGTGAAAACTCCACTTTTTTTAAAGTATTTGTATTGTATTTTGAAAAAAGATCGCTCTGAAATTTTTCAACTTCTATAACATCTGCAAATATAAGATTTGCAACCATTAACAAAAGAGCGATCTTTTTCATAATTTATAGAGTACTTGCTATTAGTTTATTGACTCTATCTGCAAAATCAACACTATTTTCTATCTTCATACCTTCACTAAGTTTTGCAAGATCTAACAATACATGTGAGAGATTTGTAAGGCTTACAAAATCATTTTTTTCTAAAATTTTAGTAAAAATCTCATGGTTTGCATTTATCTCCAAAATTGGCTTAATTGGTGGAAAATCACCACCTTGTCCCATCTGTTTCATCATCTGTTGCATTGCAAAATCAGGATCATTTTTATCATATACTAGACATGTTGGAGATTTTTTGAGTCTTGGGGATATTTTTACATCTTTGACTTCATCTTTAAGTTCCTCTTTCATCTTTACAAGAATTTGAGCAAATTTTTCACTAAGCTCTTTAGAGGCTTCATTATTCTCTCCAAAATCAGCATGGTTTGCTGCTGTTAGAGGTATCTCTTTGTATTGACTTATATTTGGAATTACAATAGTATCAACTTCATCATCTAAGATTAAAACTTCAATGCCTTTTTCATTAAAACCCTCTATAAGTGGTGAATTTTTAAGTGCAGATGCATTATCTCCAACGATATAATACATCTCTTTTTGCTCTTCACTCATCTCTTCTTTATACTGTTCTAAATTTATCAAATCATCTCGTTTTGATGATTTAAAAAGAAGAAGTTCTAAAAGTAAATCACGGTTTTCATATTCACTCATGATTCCCTCTTTTAAAACCTTTCCAAATACTGAATAGAACTCTTTGTATTTATCAAAATCTTTGTTTTTTAATTTTTTAAGCTCACCTAATATCTTTTTAACTGAAGCCTTTTTTACTTTTGAGAGTATAATGTTCTCTTGCAGTATTTCACGGCTTACATTTAGTGGCAAATCTTCAACATCGATAATACCTCTAACAAATCTAAGATAAGTAGGCAATAACTCTTTGTCATCGTCTGTGATAAAGACTCGTTTTACATAAAGTTTTATACCTGATTGGTAATCTACTCGAAACAGATCAAAAGGAGCAGTTTTTGGTATATAAAATAGTGTGCTATACTCAATTGTCCCCTCAGCTTTAGTGTGCGAGTACAAAATCGGGTCTTCACTATCGTGAGAAATACTCTTATAAAAATCAAAATACTCTTGCTCTTTTATCTCACTCTTATTCATTCTCCAAAGAGCTGATGCTTTGTTTATCTGCTCATTTGTAATCTCTGTTTTCTCATCCTCTTTTTTCTCACTCTTTTGTAGAAAAATTGGAAATGGGATATGGTTTGAATACTTTTGGATTATTGACTCTATACGGTAACTCTCCAAAAATTCTACTTCATCATCTTTTAAGAAGAGCGTAATTGTAGTACCGTGAGACTCTTTTTTACTATCCTTTATCTCATACTCTCCACCACCTTCACTAACCCAAGTATTAGCACTTTTAGCTCCTGCTTTTTTACTTTGGACTTCAACCTTGGAAGCGACCATAAATGCAGAGTAAAATCCAACACCAAATTGACCTATCAGTGATGAATCTTTTTTAGCATCTCCACTTAATTTTTCAACAAATGATTTAGTGCCACTTTTTGCAATAGTACCTAGATTTTTGACTAGATCATCTTTGCTCATACCTATACCACTATCACTAAGAGTTAAAGTTTTTAACTCTTTATCTACTGTTATTTCAATTTTTGGCTCATAAATGAGATCTTTAAATTTATCATCGCTAATACAAAGATAATTAAGCTTATCAAGTGCATCTGATGCATTTGATATAAGCTCTCTTAAAAAAATCTCTTTGTTTGAGTAAAGTGAATGGATCATTAGATCCAAAAGTTGCGTAACTTCAGTTTGAAATTCATGTTTTGACATATATACCCTCTTTTATAATATTTTTTTGGAATTCTAACAAAAATAGTTTAATATTGGTTAATCTAATTATATTTTTGTAACCAAAAGTTCTTGATTTAATCTCTCTTGCATCTGTTTTTGTACATCAATAAACCAGTTTTTATTTTCAGTGACGCTAAAACTATCAAGATATATGAGTTTTACAATACCACTTTTTGCAACAAATTTTTGAGAATCTAAAACATTTTTTGTATTTACAACCACAATTGGTTGAACTCTTAATTTAAGTTTTGAAGCGATTAATTTAGCTCCTGGCTTAAAGGGAGCTATGGTTTTTCCATCACCTCTTGTACCTTCTGGAAAGATACTAATAACTCTTTTTTTCTGAAGTCTATCTTTTGCGTCAACAAAGAGTTTAAGTAGAGATTTTTTATCTTCTCTGTCGATAGAGATCATATCAGGTTGGGTGATAATTTTTCCAAAAAATGGGATATCTGCGATCTCTTTTTTTGCTATCCATGCGATATTTTTAGGATAACTACCCTCAAGCAGAATAATATCAAGTAGACTCTGATGGTTTAAAAGAAGCATCTGAGCGTCCAAATCCGGTTTTCCAATAACTTCCAACTTATAACCTATAAGCCATCTCTGCATTTTTGCCCATGTGCGTCTTATTTTCCAATTATGTTTATTAAATACAGCCATAAGTATTATAACTATACCAACTGTAATTATAAACTCTAAAATAATAAGAATCGCTTTAATTTTCTGTAAAATCTTCATCTATCCACCCAATCTTTTTATTTGGAAGCAGTACTTTAATATAACCATCTTTTTTTAATAACATATCTGCTTGCATAGTTTTATCTGTTATATAAAATATAGTTGAATTTTTTGTAGGTAAAATTCTTAGTTTTATATCTTTTTCTAAAGTAATTTTACTCATTGGAATCTGTAAATAAACTACAAATACCAATATTATAAAAGCTGAAATTAAAATAATAGGTTTTTTATACTTAAGATAAAAGAGAAATATGATAAAAGCCAACATAATCAATGCTAAAGCTTTATATAGTGCTAGTTTACTTTTTTGAGGATTTAAATTTGTTTGTGTGCTCACTGTTGTATCTTGTAGTATGATTGGAAACGAGACGATATTATATTTATTACTTAAAAGATCAAAATATTTAAACTTAAAAACTTTAATATCATTTGGAATAATAGCAAAATAGTAGACGCTTTGAGCTAAGCCATTTTGTTTTATATCATCTATCCCTTCTCTAATAGCATATGGTATATGAAAATCTTCTAAGTTAGCTGTAGTTGCATTTATCTCTAAAACAATGATATTTGATTTTTCATCATATTTTTTTTCATTATGGCTATGCAGGGTAAAATCTTGTGAAAGTACAAGAGAAAACTCTTTATCTTCTCTTAGAGCAATAATTTTAGGCTTAAATGCCGGTAAAGTTTCACTATGAGAAGCACCATTTTCTGAAACTGCCGTGATTTTAAAGTCTGGAATCTTTCCATCTGTTGAGAATAATTTAACTATATAATTATTTTCATAACTACTGTTTGAAATCTTTTTCCAAGGCGAAGTTTTATTTAATACTTTACTATTTTTCGAATTTAAAAAAGTTGTTTTTAACTCAGCCTCACCTTCATCTGTAACAATTACTTTTATTTTTATAATGGCGTGTTGAGATAGATAAATTTTATCGGGCTTATCTACAAAAGAGAGAAAAATTGTTTGTGCCCTAACTGATTGACTATCTTCTTCACCGTCACTTATAAACTCTTCATTTTCATCAAAAGCTTGCGATTGTGAGAAAACTCCTATATCTGTTGGTTCATCAACACTATCCATATAATCTTCTGCTGAGATAACTTCCTCTTCAACAAACTCCGCATCTTGTTCTACTATCTTTACATTATCTTGTGGTGGAGTAAATAGATCTTTAAAAAAATTAGCATGTGAAGTTAGCGAAAATAGTGTTAAAAAAGTTAAAATAACAAAGAGTTTTAACTTCAACGAATTAACCCCTGTAATATTTTAATTCCATCATCACTTCCAAGTAATAACTCCATTGCCCTCTCAGGGTGAGGCATAAGACCAAAAACATTTTTTTCTCTATTGCAGATTCCAGCAATCTCATCTACAGAGCCATTAGGGTTCTTTTTCTCACCATTTTCATCACAATAGGTTAAAAGTATCTGATTGTTAGAGTAAAGCTCTTTTAGAGAACTAGAATCTATATAGTAGTTACCTTCTGCATGAGCTATTGGTATATTTATAATATCACCATTTTTTAACTTTTTTAAAAAGTTATTATCACTATTTTTGACTTTTAAGTGGTGAAACTTAGATACAAAATGGACATTTTGGTTATGCCTCATAGCTCCAGGTAGAAGATTTGCCTCTAAAAGGATTTGAAAACCATTACAAATCCCTAAAACTTTTCCACCGTTGTTGGCATAATCAATTATAGGTTTCATAATTGGTGAAAATTTTGCAATTGATCCACTCCTTAATGCATCTCCATAGCTAAACCCACCAGGAAGTACTATCAAATCTGTATTTTTTGGTAAATCTTTTTCTTTATGCCATATAAGTTCTACTTCACATTTTAACATTTCATAGGCATATTTTGTATCACCTTCACAATTAGTTCCAGGATACACAATAACAGCTATTTTCATTTTACAATCTCTATCTCATAATTTTCTATAACTGTATTTGCTAAAAGCTCTTCACACATTTTTATAAGATCACTTTTTGCTTTTTGTTCATCATTTTCATCTAAATCAATTATAATCTGTTTTGCAATGCGCACACTGTTTACATTTGAGAAATGAAGAGAAGTTAGTGCATGGTGAACCGCTTTTCCAGCTGGATCCAAAACACCCTCTTTTAAACCAATATTTATAACAGCCTTCACAGTTCATCTCCTAACACTCTTTTTAATACTTCTTCGTAAGCTACTTTGACATTTCCTAAATTTTGCCTAAAACGATCTTTATCTAATTTTTCACCACTAGCTACATCCCAAAATCTACAACTATCAGGACTAATCTCATCACTTAAGATAATTTCACCTTCATTATCGATTCCAAACTCTACTTTAAAATCTATAAGATTAAGCCCTCTTTTTAGAAAAAATTCTTTTAAAAGTCTATTTATCTGTAAACCTTTTTGTCTTAAAATATCAAGTTTTGCTCGATCATCAACAAGATTTAAAAGTATGCAGTGATCTTCACAGATAATTGGATCATTTAAATCATCATCTTTTAGATAAAACTCAACAAGAACAAATGGCAATACTTTACCATCTTCTATCCCCAGTCTCTTGCTAAGCGATCCAGTAGCAGTATTTCTAACCACAACTTCAATAGGGATAATATCTACTTTTTTGACTAATTGATGATTGCCATCAAGAGTTTTAATCAGATGTGTTTTAACACCATGTTTTTCCAAATAGGCAAAAAGTTCTGTACTAATTTTACAATTAAGTGTCCCCTTGCCCTCTTCACTCCCCTTTTTCTGAGCATTAAATGCAGTCAAATCATCTTTAAATTCTGCAATCAATTTATCGCTATCAATAGTTGTAAAAAGCTTTTTTGCTTTGCCTTCATATAATAGTTCTAATTTTTCCATCTTCTCTCCTAGTGAAACCCATTTGTAATAGTTAAAACTTTTATTGTATCAATTGCAGTTTTTAGTTGAATATCTTTCAAAATATCGGATTTTGTTATAAGTTTCTTATTTTTAGTCTCTTTAGATTTTTTGATTTTTTTACCATCAATTTTTTCAAGCTGACCCTCTAAATGTTTTTTTAAATCACTCTCTTTGATTGAAAAATCATCTTCATCCACAACGACTTCACCAGGAAATACCTCAATATCAGGTATAACACCTTTTGCTTGAATTGTTCTACCTTTTGGAAGATAATATCTAGCAACCGTAAGCCTTAAAGCTTCATCTTGACCTATAGGTAAAATTACTTGAACTGAACCTTTTCCAAAACTCTTTTTACCAACAAGTACTGCTCGTTTATGATCTTGCAGTGCTCCACTAACAATCTCACTAGCACTAGCACTCCCACCATTTATAAGTACAACCATTGGAATATCTGTAAATGTACCTCTTTTGGTAGCATTATAGACTTGGTTTTCCCTCTCTAGTTTTCCTTTTTGTGAAACAATAACTCCATCATCAATAAAAAGATCAGTTAGTCCAACAGCTTGGTTTAAAAGTCCTCCTGGGTTATTTCTAAGATCTAAAATAAGTCCCTTCATGCTACCTCTATTTTTTGTAAGTGCTTTTTTAACTTCATTAGTTACTTTTTTATCAAAACTAGTTACCCTTACATATAAAATATCACTATCTTCTATCTTTTTAGTATAAACTGAATCTATTTTAATAATATCTCTTATAATTTCAATATTTAGAGGTTTAGGCTCTTTTTTTCTAACTATCATAAGGTTGATTTTTGTACCTGGTTTTCCTCGCATGATAGATACTGCTTCATCTATTGTCATATTAAGTGTTGATTGATCATTGATTTTTAAGATAATATCTTCACTTTGAAGTCCTGCTTTATCAGCTGGAGTTCCTTCTATCGGTGCAATTACTGTTAGTGCCCCGTCTCTCATTCCAACAGTGATACCAAGACCGCCAAATTCACCTTCTGTTTGGATCTTCATATCTTTAAACTTCTTTTTATCCATAAATGAAGAGTGTGCGTCTAAATTTGTTAAAAGTCCCACAAGTGATTTATCAACAATATCTGAAATATTTTGATCATCAACATAATATTGTTCAACTGCCTGTATCACTTTAGTATATTTTGCTAAAGCATTTAGCCTACTCTCTCCAACTTGTTCTTTTAAACTAACATCACTTTTTGCAAAAAGTGATGAAGATAAGAAAAGTCCAGATGCGATAATTGTTGAAACAAAGCCTAAGGCTATAAATTTTTTGTCTTTCATAAAGTATGATTCTCCGTAGTTTGTAAGTAATCCTCAATTGTAGTTAAATTCATCTGAAAATCAATTTAACTCAAATTGTGATCTCTTTTATATCTGCAATATCTTTAAAACTTTGATAAATTAATGCAATTAAATTTTTACGATTATTTTTAATTTTTTCATCTTTAGCATTAACTAAAACATTGTCAAAAAATTTATCAATTTCACCTTTTAGTCCAAAAAGTGCTTCCAATTTTTCTGTGTAATTTTTATACTCTTTAGATGCAATATTTTGATATTTTTCAAAAAGTATAGACTCCTCTTTGTGTTCAAAAAGCTCTCTATCTATACTAATAGACTCATTTTGTTCAATATCTTTGATGATATTTGCAACTCTTTTAAATGTTACAAAAGACTCTTTAAAATCCTCTTTTTGCACTATCTGATTAAGTGCCTCTATCTTTTTTGAAATCTCTATGATATCTCTCTCTTTAGTTTTTAAAACTGCTCCAATTACAGATGTATTGGCATCAAAAAAGTGTGAGAGTCTCTCTAAAAAAAATCTCTCTAAAAGTTTAAATTCAAAATCACTGTATAAGTTTGTTAAAGCTTTAAGATCCGCGTATATATCAAAAGAGAATCCTCGATCAAGTACAATTTTAACAATTCCAACTGCTGCGCGTCTTAATGCATATGGATCTTTTGTACCGGTTGGAATTTTACCTTGTGAAAATAGTGCTAAAATTGTATCTATCTTGTAGCTTAATGCTACAATAGCACTAAAATCATTACTCGGTAATTTGCTTTGATCTCCATCTGGAAGATACTGCTCTTTATATGAGATAGCAATATTTTCATCCTCTTTTACCTCTTTAGCGTAGTAGTAACCCATAACTCCTTGAAGTTCTGTAAACTCATAAACCATATCTGTTAAGAGATCGGATTTTGCATACATAACAGCTCTATTTATAAGTTTTTTTTCATTCTCATCTTTTTTATAAAGTTCACATAAATAATTTGCAATTTTAGACTCTCTTTGGCTTTTATCGTAAATTGATCCAAGACCTTGCATAAATGATACTTTTTTTAATCCCTCATTATCAAGTCCATTTTTAAGATCATTTTCATAAAAAAAGAGTGCATCACTAAGTCTTGGGTGTAAAACTTTCTCATTTCCTTTAATAATTTTACTATAATCATCTGTGTAAGCATTTGATACAAAAACAAAATGGTTACTTAATTTTTGATCTTTATAAATTGGAAAATATCTCTGATGTTCTTTCATGGAGACTATAATCACTTCAGGAGGAAGTTTTAAAAAGCTCTTATCAAAACTTCCAAAAAGTGCTGTTGGATACTCTGTTATAGCGACAACTTCATCTAAAAGTTCTTGATCTACTTGAATAGTTACATTTTTATTTTTTTGAATATCTCTAAATTGTGAGAGTATCCTCTCTCTTCTCTCATCTGCATTTAAAATAACACTCTGCTTTTTTAATAGTTTATGATAAGAGGCTATTGAATCATAACTTAAAGGTTTATATGTATGAGTTCTGTGTCCATATGTCAGATTTTGAGACTCTTGTCCATACATGTTAAAATGGATAACTTCATCTCCAAGCATACAACCAATCCAACGAATAGGTCTTATGAAACTCTCATCACATTCTCCCCATCGCATCGATTTTCCAAAATTAAGATCTTTTAAAAACTGAGTTATCATCAAAGGAAGCAACTCTTTTGATGATTTTCCAAAAACTCTTTTTTGAAAATATAATACCTCTTTAGAGTTTTTTGTTGTAGTTGTAATTTTACCGATGTCAATACCACATTTTTTAGCAAAGCCCAAAGCCGCATTGGTAGGTTGACCGTCTTTATAAGCAATACCAACAGGTGCACCAAACAGTTCTTGTATAGTATCTGGTTGTTTTAGTAAAAAATCGTTACTGGTTAAAACTAATCGTCTTGGTGTATAATCAAATTTAAAATTTGCCAAAAGAGAGTTGTCTTTAAGAATTTTAATCCACTTCTCTTTTATGTATGGTAACTCTTTTAAAAACGGGATAGCAGGAAGTTCTTCTGTCCCTATTTCGATTAGTAGCGACTCTCTCATCAAACACCTTTATATAATATTGGTGGTGATTGTATCAAAGATGGGGTTAAAGATTGGACTATTTTTTGGACTCATTACGGTTTTTTTCAGCCGATTGGAGCATAAACCCTCTAATTAAAAATACCATAAAGAGTACAAAAGCGATCAACATGACCGCATCAAAAAATGTTTGCATAAAAACCTACCTTTTTTGATAGGCATTATACTCTAATTTTCATATATTAAATCAAAGGCAGATGTTGTGCTTTTCTCATTTAGAGATATACTAAAGTTATTAATTCTTTTTTTAATTAGTTGAGAACCAAATTCAGGTATAACATTTAATAGCAAAAATGTCATCTCTTGATTTTTTTGATCTATAAATATTAGATCACACTCTCTAACAATTTTTCTGATGTTGTAGGAACTGATATCAATCTCTGCATCATATTTATAATTAAAAAGAGAGAAAAAGATTTTTTTCTTAAGCAATAGATCAATTTTTTGTTTAAACATTTTTTTATTTTTTATTAAAACATCTTTTTCATCATCAAGTGCTAATAACCGTTTTGAGTAAAAATTACTACGAAGATACTTCTCCATTGATAAGATATAATCTTCCAAGAAAAAATCCATTTTCATAAGTTTATCAACACCGTTTACATGTTCTCTTAAAACATCTTTTTGCCTCAAATAGCTTTTATTTGTAATAATAAAAAACTTAGTAGAGAGATTTTTGGCTTTTATATTGTGAAGTAACATCTCTTTTTGTGTATCATCATCTTTATTAAAAATAATAATATCCATCATATCAACTATCGGTAATTCATCTTCACTCAATGAATCGATTGTATAATAATCAATATCATTAACATTGCTAAAAAGATAATAATTTAATTTTTTTATATCTTCCATCTCACTAAATAGTGCAACTTGTATATTTTTAACTAGAGTATGTCCCTCTTCAAGTATCGAGAGTTTTGCTAGAGTATCCTCATCAAGTTCTAAATTTTCCGCATCAATCTGCCCATGTGCCATACTTTTTCCTTAGCTAAATAGATCTTTAATAACAGTAAGTATCTTCTGTTATTAATTATTAAGATCGGCAGTTATAAGAAATTATTTAATTAAATTGTTAGAGTTTTATGATTTTTTCACATCTATTATCTATTTTCAAAAGATTGATAAATCCACTATTGTAAATCCCACTATCTAAGCCTATTTTATTTTTTTTTATAAAAGGTTTACTAAATGGAGTATGTCCAAAAACAATAGTGTATGGAAGTGGTTTTTGGCTATATATAAATTTATCTCTAATCCAATAAATAAGTCCATTTTTAGCCTGTTCTTGGAGGGTACCTACATCAAAATCAACCCCAGCATGAATAAAAAGATAGCCATTCTCTTTATCTAAATAATAAGGAGATAAATTTGATAAAAACTCTTCAAATTGTGCAAAAAGTGTAATATCTTTTTTAAAAGCAAACTCTAAAGCATCAACACTTTCATTAAAAAAGTGATACTGTTCATAAGCTTTAGTTTGCTCTTTTAAAAAATAGTCTTCAAAAAAAATTTCATGATTACCACGAAGAAAATGCAATTCTCTTTGGTTTTGTAAAGCCCATTTTTGTAGTGATAAAAGAGATACTAGTGTATGATAACTCCCCGCATCATAAAACTCTTTACCAAAAACTTCTCCACTCTCGCCCCTATCCATATAATCACCCAAAAAGATAATAATACGATCCTCTTCACACTCATTTTTTATAAATTTTTCAACTCTATTTAAAATAGAGATAGTGCCGTGTATGTCAGGAATGATGAGATATTTACATGGTTTACTGTTTTTAGAGCGTAGTCCTCTTATAAAAGTTATCATATTCTCCCTTACATACTATATCTCCAACCTTTATCTCTAAAGCATTAGCTACAACATTGCATTTTATCTTAAGTAGATAATATATTGGATAATCTTTATATTCGCTTAAACATTCAAAATTTCCCATACCTTTTGAGATAATACAATCAGCACTCTCAAAAAGCATCCTAGCCTCTTTTGTTAAATCCTCTATAATAACACCAGGCGTTTTGATACCACTATCTATAAGTGTTGCTATATCATTTATTGGGTCATCTTTTAACTCTTCATAAGTTATGTCATTTATAATTGGAGAGCTTCTTGCAAAATAATAGATCTTAATATCTTCAAATTGCTCTTTGAGAGTTTGGATAAAAAGTCGGTCAAATACATTTTCACCAGCATTATCTGCTAGATATACTACATGCGTGCTTTTTTCTAATTTTTGATGTAACTCTTTTGTATGATCAATAGCAAAATTAGTTTTTAAGACTTTTTTTAGCTCATCTTTTAAATCAAAAACAAACTCACTTGCCAAATCTATAACATTTCCAGCAACAGCAATCTTAATGGCTGTTAAAAATGGATCACTGCTATTTTTTATTTCCTGTTTGCAATTTGGTACAAATTGCTCAGCCATTAAAATTGATTTTTGTTTGACATCTTTGTAAAGATCAGCTCTGTTTAAAAGGTTTGAAATCATTTGATACATTGGTGTTGCATTTTTAGGAGGAGTTTCTTTTAGACTTAAATTTGGCAACATCTTAGCACTCTCATCAAGTACTTTTTTGGCTATTTTTTCATCCAACCTAAGCTCTTGGGTGACTCTGCGAGCTTGGTTAAATATACATGTTATGCACTCAATCTGTATATTGATATCACGCCTCTTTTAATGTATCTGCTATCAAAAAAGCAAGCTCTAATGCTTGGTGAGCATTAAGTCTAGGGTCACAGTGAGTATGATATCTTGATGAGAGATTTTCTTCTGTTATCTCTTGTCCACCACCAACACACTCTGTAACATCTTTACCTGTCATCTCAAGATGAATTCCACCAGCATGTGTTCCTTCACTTTTATGGATTTCAAAGAAATTTTTCACCTCTTGGAGCACTTTATCAAAGTCTCTTGTTTTATAACTTGTTGATGATTTAAAAGTATTGCCATGCATAGGATCACAAGACCAGAGAATTTTTTTACCCTCTTTTTGAACCTCTCTTATAAGAGCTGGTAGATGATCTTTGACTTTATCTGCGCCCATTCTTACTATGATATTCATTTTACCAGACTCATTTTTGGGATTTAGTGTATCGATAAGACGGATAAGCTCTTTTGCATCTGTTGTAGGTCCAGCTTTTACACCTATTGGATTTTCAACACCTCTTAAAAACTCAACATGAGCACCATCGATTTGTCTAGTTCTATCTCCAATCCAGAGCATGTGAGCTGAGCAATCATACCATTTTCCGGTTAAGCTATCTTTTCTTGTTAGTGCCTCTTCATAGTTTAAAAGTAAAGCTTCATGTGAGCTGTAAAGAACAGTTTGATTGATACTTGGTGTATTTTCGGCAGTAACTCCACATGCTTCCATAAATGATAATGCTTGTGAAATTTTATCACTAAGTTCTTCATATCGTTTGTTTGAAGAAGATCCTCGAGTAAAATCTAAATTCCATCTTTGTACTTTATGCAGATCAGCAAAACCACCTCTTGCAAAAGCACGAATTAGATTTTGAGTGGCTGCTGATTGATTATATGCACTTATCATTCTATAAGGGTCTGCTTTTCTTGATTTTTTTGTAAATTCAATAGAGTTTATAATATCTCCTCTATAACTTGGAAGCTTTACCCCATCAAATGTCTCAAAATCACTAGATCTAGGTTTTGCAAATTGACCGGCTATACGTCCTACTTTAACAACAGGTTTTCCTCCTGCAAATGTAAGTACAACTGACATTTGCAGAAATACTTTAAAAAAATCTTTAATTGTATCAGCATTAAATTCCGCAAAACTCTCAGCGCAATCACCACCTTGAAGTAAAAAAGAGTTACCATCAGTAGCATCACTTAACTGTTTTTTTAAACTTCTTACCTCTTGGGCAAATACCAACGGAGGATAGACACTAAGCTTCTTTTCCACCTTTTCTAACAACTCTTGATCCATATAGGTTGGTTGTTGCAATATCGGTCTATTTTTCCAGCTATCTAAGCTCCAACTACTCATAATTATTACCCTCATTTATAAAATTTTGATATTATAAGTGATATTGTATTAAAATAAGGTTTTAAGATAAGGAATATTATTATGGATGTTATGTCAGTTGTACTCGTTGGGGGTTTAGTTAGCTATTTTATGTACCTAAATATCAATAAGGTAACCAAAAATATTGATGAAAATAAAAAAGGAAGTTTTGAATCTTATGCTTCTTTTAGCGCAAAAGTTCAAGAGTATATCAGGAGTGTGAAAAAAGATCTTGATGATACTATAAAAACGGATAATCCGAAATTTAGTAAAAATGAGACTTGTGATTCAAAAGTTGTAACTAAAGAACTTGCGGATTTGATAAGAAAGGCTTCTTTTTATGAGACCATGCTTGCTAAGAGAAAAGATCCAAAAGAGGTTGAAGCTGGATTAATGGAAATTTTGATGCAATTCGATGAAGTTGTACGGACAAACTGTATAGATGGTGAAATATTAGCAAGCCAACTACAGGATATGTTATCTTGGGATTATAAAAGAATTGTATAAAAGATGAAAAAAGCACTCTCCTATGGTGGCGATATTGTAGAATTTTCAACGCTAGAATCAAAATGTGTCTACCTTAGTGATGAGCGTATGAAAATGGAGTACAAATATATCAGACAGTGTAGCCCGAGTTTCTGTTTGGATCTCGTAAAAAGAGGCTGGAGGAGATTTGGGGATTATTACTCAAGACCTAATTGTAACTCTTGTAATAAATGTTTAAGTCTTCGGATTAATGTAAATGAGTTTAAGTTTTCAAAATCAGTAAGAAAAGTTTTTTCTAAAAATAGAGATACCAAAATAGTCATAAGAGAGCCTTCCGTCTCGTTGGAACATCTAAAATTGTATGAAAAATATCATAAATTTATGCAATTAAAAAAAGGTTGGGATTATTATAGCGTTACTGCTGACTCATATTATGACCTCTATGCAAAAGGTTTTTCAACTTTTGGGAAAGAGATCATTTACATCCGTGATGGGAAGCTTGTAGGAGTCGATCTTGTTGATTTTTTAGATGATGGTCTCTCTTCGATATATTTTTATTATGATCCTGATTTTAGTAAACTCTCTTTGGGTAACTACTCTATATATAAACAGATAAAAATGGCGAAGCTAGAAAATTTAAAATGGATCTATCTTGGCTATTATATCAAAGATTGTAGCTCTTTAAACTATAAAGAGAAATATAAACCTTATGAGATACTCCAACACAATCCCAATCTTCATGAAGATGCCATCTGGAGTTAAATTTTACCTTTTCTAAAAATTGTAGGAATTTCTAAGTCATCTGAGTTTAAAGTCTCTTTTTTCTCCTCTTTGGGCTCTATCGTCTGCGCTTTTAGTTTTTTATATTCTCTTTTTTTTCCAAGACCCTGCAGTATTTTTTTAGCTTCATTGCTATCAACTGCCTCTATTTTGACCAATGCATAGGCTAAACCCTCGCAAAATCCTTTGAGATGTTTTTGATCACCACCTCTTACTTTCTGTTTAAGATCATAAAAGTGGTTAACCGCATCTATAAGAGAGTTAATAAGCTTAATTTTTGTAAAATCATCCATTCTTGGAGTATAACAAAATGGCAATTAAAAAAATAAATATAAATAATCAAAGTTTCGAAATAAATTATGAAATTATAAATCCTAAAAGCAAAAAAGATTTAATTATACTGCATGGATGGGGAAGTAACAAAGAGTTAATGAGTAAAGCATTTTCAAATATAGCTACACATTTTCGTCATATTTACGTTGACATGCCAGGTTTTGGAAAAAGTAGTAATGATTATGTATTGGATTCATATGATTATAGTGAGATTTTAGAACGATTTTTAAAATCTCTTGGTGCGAATAAAGATATAATTATAGGACACTCTTTTGGTGGAAAAATTGCTACACTTTTGAAGCCTAAACTTTTGATACTTTTGAGTAACTCTGGTATTGTGACCGAAAAACCACTCTCAATACGATTAAAAATAAAACTATTTAAAGCTCTTAAAAGCTTAGGTGGTGGAACACTCTTTGGACTTTTTGCTTCCAAAGATGTAAAAGGTATGAGTGAAAATATGTATGGGAGTTTTAAAAAGATAGTAGATGAAGATTTTAGTGAAATTTTTGCATCTTACAGCGGTAATGCACTCATATTTTGGGGTAAAGAGGACACAGCTACACCACTATCATCAGGCAAAAAGGTAACACAACTGATAAAAAATAGTAAATTTTATCCACTTATTGGAGATCACTACTTTTTTTTAAACCATGCGATATTTATTGAAAAAGCTATAGAGAGGGAGCTAAATGGAGAATTTTAAAATATTTGAGATCTTTTCACACTTTGCACTTGTGATGATATTGGGATGGTATCTTATAACCAATTTACAGTGGTACAACTATAAGCTTAATCGTGTAATTTTTAAACACAAAAGATACTCATGGCATATATTATATTTTATTTTGCCAATATTCGCATACTATCTATCAGGTAGTTATTTTTGGATATATTTTTATCTAGGATTTTTACCAGCTCTATATATTTGGAATAGACGAATTGATAAAAAGCTTATTTTTACAGCTCGTGTTAAGAGATTTTTCCTCTTTTTAGCGTTTGCTGTTGTAGTTGGAGATATGCTCTGTTTAATTAGCCAAAAGTGTCAACTACTTGGGATTTTACTGCCAATTGGCGTGGCATTAGGAGCTGGTTATATCTTTGAGAAGATACTTTTTAATGGATTTAAAAAACGCTCTATAAAAAAACTCTCTTCTATGGGTGAGCTTCAAATTGTAGCAATTACAGCAAGTTATGGAAAAACAAGTATAAAAAACTTTATCTATCAGATAGTTTCACCATACTTAAAAGCTTATAAAACACCAAGAAGTGTCAATACTCTTGCTGGTATCGTAAAAGATATAAATGAAGAGTTACCCAGTGACACTAAGCTCTATATAGCAGAAGCAGGAGCAAGAGTAAAAGGTGATATTGACGATATAGCAAGACTCTTAAATCATGACTATGCCGTTGTAGGGAGTATTGGTCCTCAACATATAGAGTATTTTAAAACTTTAGAAAATATTCGAAATACTAAGATGGAGATTTTAAACTCAAAAAAACTAAAAACTGCATTTGTTCATCAAAGTGCAGTGATAAATCCAAACGATAAAGTTGTTCTATTTGGAGAGGATATAAAAAATATTAAAGCAACATTGGATGGTTTAGAGTTTGATCTTCTAATCGATAAAAAATGGCGCCATTTTAGCTCACCACTTTTAGGCTCTTTTAACGCCACCAATCTTACAGCTTCAATCTTGGTAGCTCACAAACTTGGTATCAAAATAGAAGATATTCAAAAAGAGATTAAAAAACTAAAACCAGTTGATCACCGTTTGCAAAAGATAGAAGCTGGAGGAAAGCTTATAGTTGATGATAGTTTTAATGGAAATTTTGAAGGCATGGTTGTCTCTTATGATTTGATGAGTAGTTACAGTGGTAAAAAGATCGTAGTAACACCAGGAGTTATAGAGAGTGATTGCGAAAGTAATATAAAATTGGCCCAAAAGATTGATGAAGTTTTTGATACTGTGATAATCACAGGTAGGGCTAATGCCTCAATCTTGTATGAAAATATCCATAAAGCAAAAAAGATTCTTTTAACAGACAAAGAGAAGCTCGAAGAGACTTTAGCAGAAGAGACTATGCCAGGTGATTTGGTGCTTTTTTCAAACGATGCACCTACATTTATTTAATAAATAGAACTTCTAAACTTAAATGTTAAACAATATTTACATATAATCACAAAAACAATTATTTAGGAGGTAAAAGATGAGGCAAATTCAAAAAAGTTTGTTGTTAAGTGTTTTGGTAACTACACTTTTTATCGGTTGTGGGGATTTTGGTAACGAGGGTAAGAATAGTGCGCTCAATTTTAACGATGTAAAAATTGTTAGTGTTTCACCACAACCTCTGATGGAGATAAATGCATCAACTAATCAAAACATTTTAGCAAGCTCTATAAATGCTGGATTAGCACCTACAGATCCAAAGTATAAAACTGCTTTTGGGATAAAATCTTATAAAATCATCTATACGACTACTAATGACAGTGGATCAGATATAAATGCATCAGGACTTGTTACGGTACCAGTTCCTACTAAGGCCTTTTTAGACTACTTATCTTCCATAGATAAAACATACTCAATGTCAATCATAAGTGATCAACACGGAACAATTTTTAAAGATACAGATGCTCCAACAACTTCTCTTGGTGGGTTGGGTGTTTTTATGCAAACTATTATGCAAGGTGGACAACCACAAAGTACACCTATTCCTTTTTTGATGAGTGCAGTTGGTGGTTTTATAACGGTACAGCCTGATTATATAGGTTATGGAGAATCTAAAGGTTTTCATCCATATCTTTTAGAAAAAAGCTCAGCTAATGCTGTTATAGATTTGATAAAATCAACTGTAAAGTTTGCAAATGATGCAAATCTTCCATTTAATGGTCAAGTGTTTCTCTCTGGTTACTCAGAAGGTGGATATGCAACAATGGCTGCTGCTAAAGAGATAGAGGCAAACCATCCACTCATAAATCTAATGGGTGTCGCACCGATGGCTGGACCTTATGATCTTAATGCTACGGCTATGGGACTGTTAGCACCTACTCAAACAGAGATAGATAGACCTGATTTTATAGGAGGTATTATAAATTCATATGCCACTGTATACGATCTTAATTTAACTGATATTATAAATGAACCATATGCGACTACTCTTGCTACACTCTATGATGGAGATAACTCTGGTGAAGAAATTCGTGTTCAGTTGACTAACACTCTTAATGATTTTTTCAAACTACCATACAGAATGGATTTTTTAACTAATGAAAATAATAGTTTAAAACAAGCTTTTGTAGAAAATACTCCACTTGATTGGGCACCAAAGACTAAGATGAAACTACTTCATTGTCAAAATGATGAAGTTATATCTTCACAGCTTTCACAAATAGCATATTCAAAGTTAACGGCAAATGGATCAAGTAGTGTTGAGCTCCAACTCTTAACTACAGTACAAGATGGTACCTTACCATCTGTACATGTTGTATGTGCAACACAAACATACCCTATAGCAGTTGAGTGGTTTGGCAAAATTAGAACAGGAGAAATCAAATGAAAAAAATAATAACACTTTCTATATTGACAAGTTCACTTGTATTGGCAAGTGGATATAGATTACCTGAGTCATCTATAAATTCAACAGCACTGAGTGCTGCATATTTAGCCAATGCAAATGGAGCAGATAGCGCTTATTATAACCCTGCAAACATGGTGTTTAATGAAAATATAAATCAAATAGAGGGGGCTGTAACTTATATCAATTTATCGAAGATTAAGTATATAGACAATACAGATCCCACTCGCTCCTCCAACTCAAAAGAGGAGAATCTATTTGCACCAAGCATCTTTATGAGTTCAGCTGATATAAGTGGATTTAGATATGGTATTTCATTTGTAGTTCCTGGAGGACTCTCAAAAAGGTGGAATAGTCCATATGCAAAAGCATACGCACAGGAGTTTACACTAAAAATTGTCGAATTAAACCCAACAATAGCTTATAAGATAAATGATCAATTTGCAATTGGTGGAGGTTTAAGAGCTGTTTATAGCGAAGGTATTGTTAAAAGTGATGGGACATCTGCTGGAAAGCCAATTATACGAGAGATGGAGGGAGATACTTTAGCATATGGATACAATCTTGCTTTGACTTATAAGCCAATAAGCAAATTGAGTATTGGTGCAACATATAGATCAAATGTAAACCTTAACGAAAAGGGAAATGCAAAGTTATCTCTCTCAGGTGTAAAATATTATGATGGAGGAGCAAATGTACAAGTCCCTCTTCCTGCAGTTGCTGCTATAGGGATTGCATATGATTTTGGTAAAACTGTGGTAGAACTAGAGTATGACAGAACATTTTGGTCAAAATATAAAACATTAGACTTTGACTATAAAAGTACGATACCTCTAGCGATACTAAAGGGTGCTTTTGATGACCCAAAAGCTAGAGAATGGAAAGATACTGATGCTATTCGTTTAGGAGTTACTCATCAATTAAACAGTAACATAACAATCATGGCAGCTGTAGCAACTGATGAAAATCCAGCACCTGAAAAAAATATTGGCTTTGAACTACCTGATTCTGATGCAATGCTATTTTCTGGTGGAGCTATTTTTAAAATTAGTGACAAAGTTTCACTTGGTATGAGCGTTCTATATGATGCTAAAGATGAACGAAAAGTCACAACAGAAGATAAGAGCATAGATGGAAAATTCAAAGATGCAAGTGCTACACTTGTAACAGTTGGAGCTTCTTATAAATTTTAGGCTAGAAGAGAATATCTTCTAGCTCCTTTACACTTTTAACTGCCTCTTTATGATCACTAAAACCCCAATCTACCAAAATTGAGTCAATGCCTGCATTTTTAGCAGCCAAGATGTCTCTCTCTCCATCACCTATCACTATAAAATCATCTTTGTCACCATTGTAATAGTTCATAATTAGATCAATCATTTGACGGTCTGGTTTTGGTTTGTCAACCAAATCAGCACACATAATAACATCAAAATAGTGTGTAATATCGTTAGCATCAAGTATCTGTTTTGCAGATTGTTCATAAGCATTTGTAGCAATCGAGAGTTTGTGTGTATAAGACAATCTTTTTAATAGAGTTAAAATTCCATCATAAAGAGCTGTATCTACATCATGGTTTTGTGTATAATACTCGCTAAACCACTCTTCGTGTTTTTTCTCAAACTGCTCTGCTTCGTAAAAAAAACTTGGCGCGTGAATATTTACATTATTTACACAAGATATAATATGGTCATTTTGCATAGGAGGAAGTGAAATCTTACCTCTAACATAATTTATAGAGTTTGCAATAACTGTAGAGCTATCTATGAGTGTGCCATCCATATCAAAAATTATGTATTTTTTATTTCGCAATTTAGCACCTCCTCTATCAATATTTTAGCCATCTCTTCGCTCTCATTAACAATATATTTGATATTAAAACCTTCAATTATTTTTTGATGACTTATGTTTTTAACTTTTACAACTGTATTTATATCTGCACCTATTGAGTTTATAGCATCACATGTAAGTCGTAATTTTTCAGCATTATCAATTGCCACAATAACAGCTTGTGTATCTTTGATATTTACAGCATTTAGTGTTCTAGCTTGTGTTGCGTTAGCTAATATAACAGGTTCATTTCTACTTTTTCCGAGTCGAACCAAAGAGATATCGTGTTCTAAAACAATATAACATAAACCTTTTTCTTTAAAATGTTTTGAGATTTTTTGTCCCAAAGGTCCATAACCACAGATAATTATATGATTTTTATAACCAGAAGAGATAATTTTTTCATAAACTATCTCAGGCTCAGGAGAGAGACGATCTACGATTTTTTTGAGATTTTTTAGTACAAAGGGTGTAATTATCATCGATAACACTACTGTAATTATCAAAATTTGGTTATGTTTATCGCTTAAGAGTCCATTGTTGTTAGCAAGTGCAAAGATCGCAAGTGAAAATTCACCTACTTGAAATAGTGCCAAAGAGCTCTTTAAACTTGTGCGTCTTTGAACCATAGTACTTAAAATTCCAAAGAGTATTAACGCTTTTAGTACCATAATCACAATTAAAAGCCCTACTATTATATGTCCATATTGAACAAATATACCAAGATCAATTTGCATGCCAATTGTTACAAAAAACACACCAAGCAAAATATCGCGAAATGGTATAAGATCAGCCTCTACACGATATTTAAATTTTGTCTCTGCTATTGCCATACCTGCTATAAAAGCACCTAATGAGTATGAAAATCCAAAAATCTCTGCAATATATGAAGCAGATATAACAATAAGAAGTACAGAGATTGTAAAAATTTCTTCAGATTTACTAGAAATTATCCAATTAAAAAACCTATTTAAAAGAACTTTTCCACCTATAAAAAGGATAAAAAATACAATTAATGCAGATCCAAATGTTTGAAGCAATAACATAGAAATTGAATCAGTGTTAGATGTAAAAATAGAGATCATTAAAAGGATGGGAATCACTGCTAAATCTTGGAAAAGTAAAATTCCAAGTGTTACACGACCATATCCGCTATGAATTTGATTGTTTTCATTTAATACTTTTAACACAATCGCCGTTGAAGAGAGCGAAAGTCCAAAACCTAATATAATTGCAGTTTTTATCTCTATATCAAAAATAAAATGTGAAAAAGCAGTAAATATCAATCCAGATAGAAGTACTTGCATAGCTCCAAATATAAAAACTTCTTTTTTCATAGTATTTAAATGTTTAATGGAGAACTCCAACCCTATAGTAAACATCAAAAATACGATACCAAATTCAGCAATGTGCGAAAGAGTCGCTCTATCTACATTCTCAAGATCAAATAAAAATGTAATAATAAATCCTGAAAAGATGTAACCAATAATAGTTGGAATATCGAACTTTTTTAAAATGACATTGAGTATGGTTGCGATAAAAATTGTCGCAGTAAAAATAAGTAAAATATTTTCCATAAAACTCCAATAAAATTTAAAGTACTATTTTAACATAATAATTTAAATAATAGAGCCTCTTGTAAATTTACATCTGGGATGGTTATACTTCTAAAAACTGTTTTTATCTATTATAGTATAGAATCGTGAATCGTCTTTACAAAGTTTTTTAACTTACTCTCTCTTAATGTAGCTATACCACTCTCCCCACTTAACACTACATTTGACGCGACTGCAAACTCTTGGGTATCACTTATGATCTTATATCCTTTAATTGTCAATTCATAATTACCTTTTGGTAAATTTGCCACCTCTATCTGCTCAATATTATCAACTCTATTTGGTTTATTTGATATAGCGTTTGCATTTGGATTGTTTTTGTTTAAACTGTATGGGTAGTAAGTTTTTCCTGTTGTTTTATTTACAAGTTTCATATCTATATCATTTACAAGTGTCACCAAGTTTGATGGATTTGCCGGCTGATCTACCCAACTAACTGTTGTTTTAAATGGGCTACTTTTTGAAAGTGTAAAGTTATAAACTTTCTGTTTATTATTGGAAACTTTGGAAGTTTTCACTAGTGCATTACTGCTACCTATGGTTTTTACTACATCCACAGAAGCTTTTGCATCAATCATCCCAAAACCTACCTTATAATCAGGTCCAATATTTTCCTTGTCTATGGCTGTGTTTATCATAACTGATTTCAAGATATCATGTCTTATATCATACCCACCTGTTGTTCGTTTGTACTGCTGGGCTATCAGTGTTGCTGCTCCTGTTGCTGCTGGAGTTGCCATAGAAGTACCACTCATCATAGCATAGCTATCATCTGACTCATCAGTAGAAGAGGTGATATACTCTCCTCTTACAGAAAGATCAGGTTTGATTCTTCCATCTCTAACAGGTCCTGTACTACTAAGATCAGCAACGCCACTTGAGTTTACATTTAATGCTCCAATAGTAAAAATATTTTTTGAATTACCAGGACCTTTTATAATTCCAAAGTCTGCATAACCACTGATTTTACCATCATTTCCAGCAGCTTCAAAGATATTTAAAAATGGATTGTTACTCACGGCTTTATCTTGGGTAGATGCTTCACTATCATACTCACCAAGCCTTATCTTGTCGCTATATCCATATGAGTGATTAGAAAAGAGTACACCGTCACTATTGTAAAGTTTCAAAACAGCATCAGCAAAAGCAACATCTGTAAATCCATAACTATAAATTTTTGCTCTATTTGCCATACCTTTTGCACTACTTTTATCACCATCAGCTGCAATAGTTCCAGCAACATGGGTGGCGTGAAAATTTGTATCTACATTAGATCTATTTACAATACGCCCTACTCCGTTGACGTTGAACTCTTGGTGTGTTGCTCTCACGCTTCCTCCATCTACTATACCAATATTCATATTTTCACCATTTAAATTATAACTACCGCTCCAAAGCTCTGATGCCTTCATATTTTGTGCAGTTTTTAAATTTCGCACCTCTTTTTGACCCTTGGCTGTCACAAGAGATTGACTTCTATCCATGTATTGGATCAACGAAAGCTCTTTTAATTTTTGTACATCCTCAAAAAAGACTCTAACTTTTGCTGCTTTTAACTGAGGAGAGGACTTAAGAATAGTAGCATCTATACCGCTGTTTGACAAATATGTATTTAACTCACTCTTTGATAACTCTGTTAAAAAAAGAATATTAAAATCCTGATAAGAACCCATTGAAAGAGTATTAAGCCCATCCTCTTTCATACGATATTGACTTCTCATATCAGCTTTAGCTACAAATCCACTATCGCTATAATCCAAGCTATCTAAAATAGAAGCTCTTGCATAAAAATAGTAACTCAAATTTCCAGCATAAACAATATTTTCTACACCATTTTTGTGAAATTCATCTCTTTGGTCTCTATCTAGAGGTATATCAAATTTTACAATGACTGTTTTGTATTCACTATTTAAAACTCTTAATTTTTTATCTGTTTGATTACTCTTTTTAGAAAAATCAACCTTAACTCCATTGAGCTCTAAAGCATAAACACTCTGATTTAACAGTAATAATCCTATCAATGACTTTACAGCCAAAACAGAAATTTTTTTTCTCATCAATTATCTCCATATCACACATATTCTAAAAGGTAATTCGGTTAATTATTGTTTTAATGAATAATTTTATTTTACTTTTATAGACTTTAGAGCATTTTGTATACTTTTTTTTACCAAACGAAACATAATTTAACTACAACATCCAAAAACAAATCAAAAAATTAAATTATTTCGATATAATCGTTCGATTAAAATAAGGATTAAAAGCGACATGAGAGTACTTACGGGAATTCAAGCATCAGGCACTTTACATATAGGAAACTATTTTGGCTCTATCAAACAGATGGTGGAACTTCAAGATAAAGATGAACTTTTTATGTTTATCGCTGATTATCATGCACTCACCTCTCTTAAAGATCCAAAAGCACTTAAAGAGAACACTATAGATATTGCTATTAGCTATCTAAGTCTTGGTATCGACCCAGATAAAACTGTCATGTGGGTACAATCTGATGTCAAAGAGGTACTTGAGCTATACTGGATACTATCAAGCTTTACACCAATGGGGCTTTTAGAGAGAGCTCATAGCTACAAAGATAAAGTAGCAAAAGGGATAAATGCAAATCACGCCCTCTTCTCTTATCCAGTTTTAATGGCGGCAGATATACTGCTTTATGATGCTAAAATTGTCCCCGTTGGCAAAGATCAAATTCAACATGTAGAGATAACAAGAGATATAGCGGTAAAGTTTAACAACCAATATAGAGAACTTTTAACTCTACCTGAATTTAAAGTTGATGACTCTATCGCTTCGGTTATTGGAATTGATGGTGCAAAGATGAGTAAAAGTTATGGCAATACTATCGATATATTTAGTAGCGAAAAAGCTCTCAAAAAACAGACAGCAAAGATACTCACCCAAAGTGTACCTGTAGAAGAGCCAAAAGAGTATAAAGATTGTAATGTTTATGCACTATGTGAACTGTTTATGGATAATGATGAACTTGAAGATTTAAGACAGAGGTACAAAAGAGGTACAGAGGGTCATGGGCATTTTAAGATGAGCTTAAAAGAAAAGATTTGGGACTATTTTGAAGAACCTCGCCAAAAAAGAGCCTATTATCAAGAGCATAGAGATGAAGTTTTTGATATATTGGCTGATGGGGCAAAAAAGGCTGAAAGTATAGCTAAAACAAAGATGGCAGAGATAAGAGATGCTGTTGGTATATATAGATAGGGAGAAAAGATGCTTGATATAAAAGAGTTACAAAATGATTTTGATAGTGTTGCTAAAAAACTAAAAAAGAAAAAGATTGATAAGGAGCTTTTAGACAATTTAAAAGAGCTCTCTTTTGATCTAAAAGAGAAACTTCCTATCTTAGAAGCCTTACAAGCTGAGCAAAATGCCAAAAGTAAACTTTTTCCAATATACAAAAAAGAGGGAAAAGATATAGCAGAGTTAAAATCCCAACTAGATCAAAATAAAGAGAAAATAGCAACTCAACAAGAGTTAGTTAGACATGCACAAGATAGATTAAATGAGGTAGCGCTTAGTGTTGCTAATATACCAGATGAGAGTGTCCCTTTTGGAGAGGATGAAGATGACAATGTTGAGATAAAAAAAGTTTTAACCCCTTCTGTTTTTGACTTTGTTCCAAAAGAGCATTGGGAACTAGACTCCAAGCAGGAGTGGATAGATTTTCAAAGAGGTGTGAAATTAGCAAAAAGTCGGTTTAGTGTTCTTAAAAACAATGCTGCCCGCTTAGAGAGAGCTTTGGTAAACTATATGCTTGATTTTAACACAAACCGTGGTTTTAAAGAAGTTTCAGTACCATTTATCACAAATGAAGACTCTTTGTTAGGCACTGGACAACTGCCAAAATTTGGTGATGACCTTTTTAAAATAGAGGGAGAAGATCTATATCTTATACCAACTGCTGAAGTGCCTGTGACCAATCTTTTTAGAGATGAGATATTAACACAGGACGAGCTTCCTATCAAACTAACCGCCAACACAGCATGTTTTCGAAAAGAGGCAGGAAGTGCAGGAAGAGACACAAGAGGCATGATACGCCAACATCAATTTACAAAAGTAGAGCTTGTAGCCATCACAACACCACAACACAGCGATGAACTATTTGATGAGATGGTAAGTTGCGCGAGTGATCTTTTAACTTCTCTTGGATTGCCTCATAGGCTTGTTCTACTTTGTGGTGGCGATCTTGGTTTTAGCGCAGCAAAAACGGTAGATATTGAGGTTTGGCTACCGGGACAAAATAGATATAGAGAGATTAGCTCTATCTCAAATACAAAAGATTTTCAAGCTCGTCGTGCAAAGATAAGGTATAAAGATGGCAAAAAAAACAGACTAGTTCATACTCTAAATGGCTCATCATTAGCAGTTGGAAGAACGCTCATTGCCATTATGGAAAATTATCAAAAAAGTAGTGGCGAAATTGAGATACCACAACCATTAAAAGCTTATATGAGATAGATGTAGATATATGGCTGATGAAGAGTTTTTTACACTTGATGATGAAGATTTCCAAGAGGAACAGCAACAGAGTCAAACATCAAAAGATAAAAACGCTAAAGAGGATACAAAAAACAATAAAACTATATACTATCTCATAATTGCTTTTTTGACTCTTGTCATAATTCTTCTCATCTTTTTTCTCTATCTATACACACAAAAAAAAGATGAAGAGAAATTAACACCAGAAATCAATGCTTCTATGATAATTAAAACAATCCGAGATAAAGAGCTCTCACCAAAAGATGAGAGTAAAGCACAAAAATTATTAAAAGAGGCAGATCGTCTTTACAATATGGGTAAAAAAGATGAAGCATTAAAGATATATGAAGAGCTCTCTTTATATAACAAAGCACTATCACACTACAACATAGGTGTAGCAAAACTCAAAGAAAAAAGATACAAAGAGGCTATAAGATCTTTTGATAAAGCCATGCAAAGCAATGCTCTAAAGTGTGCAAGTGCGCTAAATTCTGCTGTTTGTGCATTAAATCTAAAAGAGATTTCACTATTTAAGCAATATCTCTCTATGTCTGAAAAATACCTACCATACTTGCTTAACAAGCCACTATACTCATACTACCTTTCACTTATAAATTATTATAAAAACAGACCTTATGAAACCCTTGTAAGCATAAAAAACCAAACTTCACAATTTTATAAAGATGAACAAAATTTTATAGCTGCTAAAATAGTCTCATCATTTAAAAATGACTCATTATCTATAAGTTATTTAAACCAGATAGGTGATTCCCAAAATGCTTTAACAAAAGCTCTTTTACATGCAAGAATTGGTGAATACTCTTTGGCAGAAAACTCTTTACAAAGCGCAATAAATCAAGGTTTTGAACCACTTAGGTCAAACATAGCATTGGCTTTGGTAAAAAACAAATTAGGACTTTTAAAAGATAGCGGTGAAATTTTAAAATCTACTTATGATGCATACAAAGAGAGAGCAGAAAATATTTATCCAATATCTGTCAAATTAAAAAAATCACTTTTTGATCCAGTTTTAGCACAAAAAGAGTTTAAAAAAAGACTCTTTCTAAGTGATAAATACAAATACTCTCTTTTGTTTTATTATGCCCCTTATAGAGTTATAAACTCTACAAATAGTGCGAATTTTATCACTAAAGGTGCAAAAGATATAGATATATCAAACATTAAACCAGCACTTGGATATCTAAAAAATTCAAAAGCAATATCTAGCACTAACATAGCCATTACAAAAGCTCTTAAACATATAATTAATAACAAAGTATATGAAGCAAACACTATATTTAAAGATGTAATTACTCTCTATCCAGCACATGCCACACTTCATTACAATCTTGCACTCTCCTACGCCCAAATCTTCGATTTTTTAAACGCGTATAAACATTTTTCAAAAAGTTACTCACTAGATTCAAGTAACTATTTAGCACTTATATTTAAAACCTTTTGTGCAAGACTTATGGGTAAAGAGATACCAATAAAAGAGCTTGAAAAATTAAAACTAAACACAAATAACGAAGAGGCACTTAGGCTTATTGAGATTGCACTAGATTCACTAGGATTAAATTTTGGGTATTTAGACACTAAAAATGGTACATTTAAAACCGTAATTAATTTACTTTTTGCTTATAATAGAGCTGATCTTGACATCTATAAAAAGAGTGCACAAGAGTTAAAAGCTTTGCTAAAAAATGATTTAGTATCAAATATTTTATATCTTGATGCGACAGGAGATAAAAGTAAAATAAAAACTTACGCAAGATCCATACAAGAGACATTAAATAGTAAAAACCTTGATCTTAGATCACTATATTTTGGTGGTTTTTTACCAAAAGAGCTTTACATACAGATGTTAAATATAGGTGGAATTGTATCAATTGCCAAAGAAACTTTAAACAATTATGCAAAAACAACAAAGCCTACTGTACCGCTACTTCAAGCACAAGCTTATAGTTATATTTACAACCAAGATTTTAACCAAGCATATGATATCTACAACAAATTAATAGATAAATATAAACAAAAAGATACACATACACTTTTTTTAGCTTCAGTTTCTGCAATTGGTGCGAATCACCCTGAAAATGCTATAGCGCTGCTAGAGCTTTCAAAACTAACAGATAGTTCTAATTATGAGAGTAGATATGCATTGGGACTTCTCTATCAAGAGGCAAAAAATCTTGAAGGTGCATCAATACAGTATAAAAAAATTGCAAATGATGGATTTATCTCTCAATATTTCACATTCAAGATAAAAAAGTAAAATTATTTTTGTAAATTTTATAATTTAAATGTTATACTATCCGACTATAGTTATTAGACTACTTGTAAGACTATATCTTAGAGGCAAATTCTCTCTTTGATCTGAGTTTTCCAAAAAGTCTATGTATAAAAAAGGAGTTAACATGACGCGTCGCCAATGGATGTGGCTGTGGATATGGCTTTTACTTTTTTTTATCATTTTTTGTGTTTGGAATAAACTACAAGCGCTTGCAAACGATAATAAAGTAGCAGAACAATCTATAGTTAAAACAGTACCGGTACCTGCAACAAAAGAGCCAATACAGAAGATTACACAAACAGATAAGGTCAAAGACATAAGTCTTAAAATAGTAAAAGATAAAAAATTGGTTAAAATTTCAGGCGTATTTGCATCAAAAGAGGCTTTAAATAACCTCGAATCAAAATATCAAAAAGTTTCTACCAATGTAAAAAAGGGCATGATCATAATAGATGAAGATGCAAAAAATAGTAAAATTATCGCTTTAGTATCCAATCTTGCAAAAGATTTTTCAAATTTCAAAAGTGGTTCTTTGGAGTATAGCAATAAGAAATTGATGATTAGCGGTGTAGTAGATGATAAAAAAATCTTACAAAACATCAATGATATTATATCAAAAATAGATGGTGTTGATGTAGAAAATAGTGTTGTTTTAAAACAGACAAAACAGGAACAATCTAAAGAGATTCAAAAAGATAATAAACCAAAAACGACTTCAATAAAAACAGCACAAGCGAAAATTGATAACCTGCTCAAATTAAAAAAAGTAGAGTTTATTTACGGTAAAGATGTTTTAAGAAAAAGGAGTAAAAAGATTATTGATCAAGTCTATAATATTTTAAAAGAGCATAAGAATATAAAAATTGAGATAGGTGGACATACAGACTCAGATGGAAGTTTAAAAAATAATCAAATTTTAAGTAAAAAAAGGGCAAATGCTATCAAGCATTATCTTATTGCAAAGGGCAATATCAATAGCTCTAGATTAAAAACAGTAGGCTATGGAGAGGGTAAACCATTGGTTAAAAATGATTCAATAAAAAATAAACAGATCAACAGAAGAGTTGAATTCAAAGTTATAGGAGAATAAAAATGGATAATTTAATAGAGTTAGCAATGCAAATCATTTTCTGTCTGCTAATAGCGGCAATTTTAGGTGCTATTATCGGTTATCTACTTGGAAAGATGAGCAAGTGTGACGATGATGATTATGCTTCGCGAAAAAAGAGTAAAAAACTTAATGACTACAACGGAGACGATTTTACAAAAGAGATAGATGATGAAGAGTTCTCTAAAGGAGTCATAAAAACACAATCACCAGAGATTGCACTCTCTGGAATTACTGCAGTTGGAGCAAGTGCGCGAGAAGATATCAAAAATATCAACCCTTTTGGTAATCAAGATGCTAGTAGTGCAATTGGACAGGAGGTTGGTATTAGACCTGCCTCAATTGATGAATCAGAGGTAACAGAGTTAGATGATCTTAAAGAGATAAGCGGAATTGGTCTTAAAATTGAGGAGACTTTACACTCTCTTGGTATATACACTTTTGAACAAATTTCACAATGGTCATCTGAAAATGTTGAGTGGATTGAAAATTATCTAACATTCAAGGGGAGAATAAAAAAAGAGGATTGGTTAGCACAAGCTAAACTTTTAGCAGCTGGAGGTCATACTGAATTTAGTAAAAAAGTAAGACGGGGTGACAATTAAAATTACTAATTTAGGAGGTGACAGTTTTTGTCATCACCTATAAAATAGACCTCTTTCAAAACTCTACATTGCAGGCAAATCCTCCCTTTGGTCTGAGCCTCTGATATAGAGCTTTGAAAGAGGTTTAATCCTCTAAAAAATCAAGGATAATAAATGATATGCGTATTTGATTGCGAAACTATCCCCGATCCTGAACTTGCAAAGTCTCAATTTAATCTAAGTGGAGATGATATAGAGATTTCAAAAAAAGCATTTGAACTTCAAGAAGCAAAAACAGGAAGCTCTTTTTTACCTATCGCTTTTCATCAAGTTGTTGCTATTTCAGCTGTTATGGCGGATGATTTTGGAGTATTTACAAAAGTAAGCTCAATTGAGGGTGAAAATGAGAGACAAATGATAGAAAGTTTTCTAAATTTTATTGACAAACATAACCCAAAACTTATAAGCTTTAACGGAAGAAATTTTGATATGCCGATGTTGATGGTTCGTGCGATGAAGTATAACCTCTCATGCAATGCATATTTTGAAAAAGAGAACAAAATGCTAAATAAGAGTAAATGGGATAACTATCGTTACCGTTTTACAGATAAGTTTCATGTCGATTTAATGGATCACATCAGTGAATTTGGTGCTGTTCGTGGATTGAAGCTTGATACACTTTGTACTATGATGGGAATTCCTGGTAAATTTGATGTTAGTGGTGATCAAGTTTTTTCTCTCTATTATGAGAATGGTGGTATAGAGAAAATCAAAGAGTATTGTGAGAGTGATGTTTTAAATACCTATTGGCTCTATCTAAAATATGAACTTTTAAAAGGAAATATTCTCTATGAAGATTATCTACAAAATTTAGATACTATGAGTGAAAAAATTCCAAAAGATAAATCATATAGCAAAATTTTTATTGATGGTGTTAAAAAAGAGTTA
>CAYUSV010000007.1:0-10403 GCA_964447385.1 uncultured Campylobacterales bacterium
AAATCTATCTATTTAAATTGTTGGTTCAAACCAACTTAACTACTAATTCGTTTCTTCCTTATCCTTATATTTACTCCATAGTTATCACATGTATTAGTTCCTCGCCATCAGGATTTTTAACCACAATCTCAATATCTCCAACTTCAAAACTATTTGTTATATTGAGTTCTTCCTTGAAAGAGACAAAGTCAAGTCCCATAGTGTTTTTGTTGCAACCTTTTTTACTACTTATGTTTTTTTTAACTACTAACGATATTTCATTTTTGCCAATTGAAGAGTTAAAAGAGTTAAATGTTTCACAACCATGATCAATATATGCATCTGCACTCCAACATCCATACAATTTTATATTTATAGATTTATTTTTAGCAACACTACTTGGAATAAGAAGATAGTTTTTTACTTTAAGACATTGTTTTGTTGAATTAAATTCTCGCAATATACCATCAGGCACACTATCAGTCCAAATCTCATCTATCTTTAGTATCTCTATTTTATCATTATTATTGCAAGCAGTGGTAAATACCACTGCTAATACAATAAAAAAATTTATTAAAATTTTATTGTTTGAATACATAATATCACCTCTATTCACTTGTTATGTAAGCTATAGCTAGACCAAAACCATTTTTTAGTCCACTCAGAACCATTTTTTTCATGATTTTCCTTTGTATTATTTTTAAATGAGATTAAAACATTATTAAAAAATGAAAGTAGCTTTTTGAAATCAAATTTCAATATAACACAGAAAAACTTAAGTATTTATTAAAATATATTAATTAATTTTATTTTTTCAGAAGAGAAACTTTACTTAAAATAAAGCACAACCCTAAAACCCAAAATTAAAAGAAAAATATCCTAAAGTAGAGATAAAAAACTCCTCTCTCAACCACCAGCAACAAAGTGTAAAAACTCAACTTTATCACCATCTTTTATAGTATGAGTATCCCAATTCTCTTTTTTAACAACTTCCATGTTAACTGCACTTGCCATAGTTTTCTCTTCAATTTCAAGCTCTCTTAATAACATACCTATTTTTATATCTTCAGCCACTTCTCTCTCTTGTCCGTTTATTACTATTTTAATCATTTTTCTATTTTTCCTTTCTAAAAATAAGACCTTTAAACCTCTCTCCTAAAAAAGATGGGTCAATGAGTACTTTTACTCTATTCATTTCACTTTTATAAGTTTTTTCATCTACATTTTTCTGGAGCATATCCAAAAGTTCGATGATTCCAAACTCTACAAGCATAGCCATCTGTGTTTTAAAATCAAGTAACTTCACTCTCTCTTGTAAAAATGCGTCAATTAAATGCTCAAAGTTAACATCATAAGTTATATCACTAACTTTATAAAGCATCTCTATATCAACATCTTTAGGTTTTTGTTTTTTATCTTCTACAAAATCCGTTAATGAAAAAAATGGATAAGTTTGATGTTTATGGTAAATTCGAATGGAAAAATCATCTCGTTTGGCTCTATCTCCATAATCAAAAGTTACAAACTCAAATTTATCAAATGAATTATAAAGACTTTTGGCAAACAAATCGTAACCCACTCCTACTTCACCACTTTTTATACTATATTTTTGGCAATGTGCTTTTATCTGTGAAGTTTGGTCTCTAAACTCACAGTTAAAATTATCCACATAAAGCATTTTATCATCTTTAACTAACTCACAACCAAAAGCATCAAATATCTCATTTGCTACAACAAAAGCACTATCTCTTTTTACTTCATCCAAAGCAGTAAAATGTTTTAACTTCACAAGTTCCCCAAAAGAGTCTTTAAAATATTTTAGTTGAGCTTTTATATTTTGTGGGTATGGCTCTATTATGATAAATTCTAAAGTATTTAATAGTTTTGGTCTTAGAGTATATATAAATTGAACAATATCTGCTAACATGTAACCTTGATGCGCACCAATTTCAACTACAGCACAACTCTCATCTAAAAAACCTTCATCTATTACTTTGATAAGTCTATTTGCAAAACTCCCACCAAAAAACATACTTGAACTCACTGCTGTATAAAAATCTCCACTCTTTCCAATCTCTCTATATTTTGAGTAATAAGCCTCATCTCCATATAGCCATAGGTTCATAAAATCACTAAATTTCATCGCTCATCTTTGTATATAATTTTAAAAGCTCTAACACTCTTTGTATATCATAAATCTCTGCATCAAGCTTTGCAATTTGTTTTGAATTTTCAAGTGTTTTGACATCCAGAATAGTCTTTTCACCTGCAATTAAGCCATCTTTTGCACTCAAAACTAAAGAGTCGTAAAGCAGAAGATCATTTTTAGATATCTCTATCTTTTTTAGAAGTATTTCAATACTATTTTGAATAGTTAAAAACTCGTTTATTGATGCTTTTTGTCGATCTTTTAGTGCAATTTTACTCTTTATATACTCTAGTTTTTTGATCTCGATATCACGACTTCGGTTTATAGCAAATAGAGGCATGGAGATATTTATGCCATAACTTTTATACTCTTTTGCTTGTTTAAAAAACTGAAGCTCATCATCTTTATAGTTATAATTTCCAAAAAGTGAAATAGTTGGCAGATAGCTAGAAATTGTCATGTTTTTAAGCTCTTTTGTCTGCTCTTTTTCTTTAATTTTTTGAGCAATATCAAGATTTTTTTTGACAAACTCCTCTTTATTTATACTTTTAAAATGTGGAAGTTTAATTTTTGTATAGTTTACATCACTTATATTTTTAAAACTGTTTAAGGTAGTAAATTTTAGAGTTTTTAAGTCTAAAAGTTGGTGTTGGAGCTTTGTTTTATTTAAAATTGCTGAGTTTAAAAAACTGCTATCAAGAATACCACTCTCAAACTGTTCGCTCTTTCTTAGTATGTCAATCTTTGCATTTGATATACTAAGCTCTGCTTTTTGAATCTCTAAATCAATTTTTTTAAGATTTAAAACCCCATCATATAAACTTTTAACAAGATTTGCCTCTTTTATATCTTGGACTATCTCTTTAAAAGTTTTATTTGCATTTGAGTATAAAATTGCAAAATAAATCCCTCCACTTTTAAAAACTGGTTGATCAAATGAGATACGAAAATATTTTGAAGTAGAGTATCTACCAATTTGATTACTTTTTGAGTAACTATATGAGGCAACGATAGGGTTTATCCAATCATATTTTAAGTTAGTAGCACTCTTTTTATTTATCTCTTTTTCAATTTGCAGTATCTCTTTTTTATATTCGCTTAGATACGAATTTACAGGACTTGCGACCATCGAAGTTGTTATAAAAAGGCTAAGATAACTTACTAAATGCAGTTTCGATTTTAGAAAAACCTTCATCTAATTCCTCTTTTGAAATTGTAAGTGGTGGTAAGAAACGAAGCGTATTTCGCCCAGCTTTAAGTACCAAAACTCTCTCATCAAATGCAAATTTGATAAGAGAATTTAGAGTATCACTATCTTTAATTCTTAAACCTCTCATAAAACCTAAACCAACCTCTTTTTCAACGATATCGTTATGTCTATCTGCTATTTTAATAAGTTGTTTGTGAAAATAGATCATCGACTCATCTAAAAGACCACTATTTTTATAACTCTCTAATATATCAAGCACCTCTAAAGAAGCTGCACATACAAGATAATTTCCTCCAAATGTACTACCATGATCACCTGGTTTGAAAATATCTTTTAGATTTGTTAAAACCGCGCCAATTGGTACACCACCACCGAGACCTTTTGCAACTGTAATGATATCAGGAGTTATCTCATAAAGATTACTAGCAAAAAGTTCACCTGTTCTATAGATGCCTGTTTGCACTTCATCAACTATAAGTAAAATATCTCTTTTTTTTAAAAACTTTGAGAGCTCTTGAACCTTTTTTTTATCCAAAGGCTCTACTCCACCCTCCCCTTGAACCAACTCTATCATAACAGCAACAGTATGGTCATCACAAAGTGAGTTAATCTCATCAATATCTTTTGCATAAACAAAACCATCTGGATATGGTCCAAAATAGTTATGCATACTCTCTTGTGCCGTAGCTTTTAGAGTTGAAATTGTGCGTCCGTGAAAAGAGTGCTTTAAGGTAATTACTTTGTAGCGTTTAACATCTCTGTTTTGTTCACCATATTTTCTTGCTATTTTTATCGCACCTTCATTTGCTTCAGCTCCACTATTTGAGAAAAAACATCGCATATCATATCCACTGAGGGTTATTAACTTTTGTGCAAGTTTTGCTTGTGGCTCAATGAGAAAAAGATTTGAGATATGCGTAATTTTATCTGCTTGTTTGCAAATTGCCTTGGTTACTCTTTTGTTAGAGTGTCCAACACTTACTACACCAATCCCAGCCATAAAGTCTATATACTCATTGCCATTGTCATCTTTTATCCTTGCACCTTTGGCACTTTTAAAGTTTACATAATTTCTACCGTAAGAGTGAAGAACAAAATCTTTGTCTAATTTTTCTAACATAATCAAGCCTTAATTAATAACTATTTAAATACAATTTTAGCTTTATCTCTATTAAGATTGGTTATAATTTTTTAAAGATTTGTTTAGGAATAGAGTTTATGAGTGGTGCGTTAAATAAGTTTATAGGTTTTCTTCTGTTACTTGGTAGTGTTTGTGTAGTCTCTTGGCAAACACTTGCATATCTATTGGGAGATTAAAAAATTATGGCAAAAACAAAAAAATACGAACCAAACGCACAATCTAAAAGACCTTTTTTTATGAAAGGTATGCTTTTATATATCTTACCTCTTCCTATACTATTTGCACTCTTTTTTGCACTTCTTGGGGGAGACTTTAATGGTATCATAGTTAATGGTATCTCATATGCACTTTTTTTGTTAACCGCCATTGTCGCAAGGCGTGGATTTCTTGCACAAAGAGAGTATGAAGAGAGTGTTTTAGTACAAGCTCCAAAGATCAAATACAAAAGCATAGCTTCGATTTTGCTGGCTATCTCTGTTTTTTTCACTTCAAACTTTGCTACTGCAAATGATATTTTTTTAAGTACTCTTTTAGCACTTGTAGCTTTTATCGGTTTTTATCTCTATTATGGTTTGGATCCAAGGGTTGATAAGGTAGGTGAGCTAAATATAGGTGTAAATGCACAAGACGTTATAAAAATTACAAACCAAGCCAAAAAGAGAGTCCAAAATATCAAAAAGCTCAAAGCCATGATCAATGACGAGGAAGTTGATAATAAGCTTAATTCAATTATCAAAGAGACTAGCGATATCATCCTCTCGGTACAGAAAAGTCCAAACGACTTATCCAGAGCTCGCAAATTTTTTAATGTCTATCTACATAGAACAGAAAAAATTAGCCAAGAGTATGCAAATAATTTAAAAAATGAGAATATAGACGCAAAAATGAGAAAAAATTATCTACATCTCTTGGAGACAGTAGAAGCTACGATACAAAGCCAAAAGGAGCGCTTAAACGAAGATGATATAACAAGATTGGATATACAGATAGAGGCATTAACAAAACAATTAAAACATGAAGGAGTGTAGTTATGGAAAAGAAAGATGTTGAAGTAATCAGTGATGAGATTACAGAACAACTAGATGAAAACAGTAAAGAGATCAAAGAGAGTGCCCAGGAGATTCAAGAGGAGCTAGAACTAAAAGAGGAGACAAAACCTGATTTAAATGAGCAGATACAAGAAGATGGAATTTTAACTTATGAAGCATCTAGCCAAATTGATCAAACCAAAATGGAAATTATCTCAAAAGAGATTAATATACACGATGCTACTTCAGTAATATTTTTTGGTGCTAACGCACAAGAGAATATCAACAGAGTTTCTGAGAGTATGTTAGAGGGTGTTAAAAATAAAGATATCGGATCTGCCGGTGATAGCTTAAATGGTTTGGTCGCTGCTATAAAAGGTTTTGATGTTGATGCTCTTGATCCAAACTCAAAACAGGGATTTTTATCTAAAATGTTTGGTTTTGCCTCTCCAGTTATAAAATTTATAGGCAAATATGAGGATGTTAGAGGACAAATTAATGCTATTACAGATGAATTAGAGCAACAAAAAACACAACTTTTAACAGATATTACTTCACTTGATAGGCTTTATGATGTTAACTTTGAGTATTACAAAGAGTTAGAACTTTATATCGCTGCTGGTTTACATAAGTTAAATGCTCTTGATACTCAGACTATTCCTAAATTGGAACAAGAAGCAGGAGAGAGTAAAAAGATGATAAAAACGTTGGGTCTTAAAGATATAAGGGCTACTAGAGACGATTTAGAGCGCCGAGTACATGATCTAAGACTCTCAAGACAAGTTGCTATGCAATCACTTCCAAGTATTAGACTTGTGCAGGAAAATGATAAATCACTTATAACCAAAATTAGCTCCACTCTTGTAAATACCGTTCCGCTTTGGAAAAATCAACTAGCTCAAACTATTACTATTTACAGAAGTGGTGAAGCTGCAAAATCTGTAAAAAAAGCAACTGACCTTACAAATGAACTTTTAGAGAAAAATGCTGAAAATTTACAAGAGGTAAACAGAGAAGTTAGAGAACAAGTTGAGAGAGGTGTTTATGATATAGAGTCAATCAAAAAAGCAAATGAGACACTGATAGCTACAATTAACGAAAGTATTGAGATAGCTAACAAAGGTAAAGAGGCTAGAGAAGCTGCTACTATTGAGTTAGAAAATGTAGAAGCACAACTTAGAGATGCACTTTTTGCAGCTGGAAAAATTAGAAGATAGATAGGAAACGATATGGGCTTTTGGGATAAAATATTTGGTGAATTCATAGATGTAATCGATTGGCTTGATGAGAGCAACAACACAATGGTGTATCGTTTTCAAAGATACAATAATGAGATAAAATATGGAGCAAAATTGACAGTTCGTCAATCCCAAGCTGCCGTGTTTGTAAATGAAGGAGAGATTGCTGATGTATTAGGACCTGGCATCTATGAGCTAGAGACTCAAAATTTGCCAATTCTTACTACTTTACAACATTGGGATCACAACTTTAATTCACCATTTAAAGCAGAAATCTATTTTTGTAATTTACGGCTGTTTTTAGATCTAAAGTGGGGTACTAAAAATCCAATTATTTTAAGAGATAAAGAGTTTGGAGTGATTAGGCTTCGTGCATTTGGCACTTATGGAGTAAGGATAATTGATCCAGCACTTTTTATAAAAGAGATAGTAGGTACAAATGGAAATTTTAGTATAGAGGAAATTAGCAATCAATTGAGAAATCATATCATATCTCGATTTACAGATATCGTTGCGAGTTCAAATATACCTGTGTTAGATTTAGCTGCAAATTATGACCAATTAGGAATTTATGTCACTGAGAAAATTAGTGAGGAGTTTGCAAAATATGGGTTAGCACTTACTACAATTTTGATTGAAAACATCTCTGTACCTCCTACTGTTGAAGAAGCATTAGATAAAAGAAGTAGCATGGGTATCATCAAAGACCTTAGTGAATATCTTACTTTTCAAACTGCAGAATCTATGACAAAAGAGGGAGGAAGTGCAGCTGGTGATATGGCAAGCTTGGGTGTTGGCATGGCTATGGCTGAAAAGTTGGCAAAAAAGTTTGATAATCCAAAAACTTATGCACCGCAACCTTATGAGAAGATGTACTATTATGCAGATGATAAAAATCCAAAAGGACCTTTCAATATCGATGAGATAGAGGAATTTATAATATCCAAAAAAATTAATTCCAAAACTATCATGTGGTCTACTGGCATGGAGAAATGGGAGAGTGCAAAAGATATACAAGAGATAGAGTCACTATTTAACCTTTTAACACCTCCGCCACTTTAGGCTATTTATGACACCAAAGTTAAAAAAGGGTACACACTTTACCCAAAAGAGCTTCCCATGCGACAAGTGTGGGGCTTCTTTGGTTTTTAGTGCTGATGTACAAGCTCTTTATTGTGAGTATTGTGGCACGACTAATCGTATCTCCCCTCCAAATTTACCTATATACGAGTACAATTTAAAAGATTCACTATCACAACTAGAGAGTGCCAAAAAGATAGATTTTAGTAAAGATTTAAATGTAAAATGCCCCTCATGTGGTGCTGGTTTTGAGATGGATGCATATATAAGAACTACTAAATGTCCATTTTGTACAACTCCTATAGTTACAAATTTAGATATTTTTATGCCTTTAGCTCCTAAGTCGCTTTTATCGTTTGCAATTAACCAAAAAGAGGCTAGAGATGTTTTTACAAAATGGGTTAGCTCTCTTTGGTTTGCTCCACGAAGTCTTAAAAAATTTACTAAAGCTGACTCTAAATTTTTAGGTATTTATCTGCCATATTGGACTTATGATAGTCAAACAGAGAGTAAATTTAGAGGATTAAGAGGTGACACGTATTATGAGAGAGTTCAAAGAGTTGTTTTTGTAGATGGACGAAAACAGTATGTTGAGCAGATGGTACCCCGTATCGAATGGACACCAGTTAGCGGAAGAGTAGAGAGAGATTTTGATGATGTTTTGATAGGTGCTACAAAAACAATTCCTAGAAAGTTAGTTGATACTCTACAACCTTGGGATTTGGAAAATCTTGTTGTATTTGATGAAAAGTTTTTAAGTGGTTTTGATAGCGAAGTTTATCAAGTCGCACTAGATGATGGATTTGTTTATGCTAAAGAGTACATGTCTTATGAGATACGAGAGGCGGTTCGTCAGAGAATTGGTGGCGATAAACAGCAGATCAGTAATCTTAAAATCTATCATAAAAAGAGCAGTTTTAAATATATTTTGCTTCCTATCTATACAGCACACTTTAAACATAAAGAAAAAGATTACCGTTTTGCGATCAATGCAAGAAGTGGCAAAATTGTAGGTGAACGCCCCTACTCTAAAACAAAAATATTTTTTGCTATTTTATTGGCTCTTTTGATATTGGGAACACTTTTTTTTGCTTCACAACTAGACACAGATACCTTAGATAAAATTTATATAAGATTGGATAATTTTTAATGAACAGTACAAAACTGAACTATTTTTTTTCACAACCACACCAAATCTTCTTTTCTTTTGGTGTAGTAAACGCCGCTGTTTTTATGCTTGTTTTTATGTTAAGCTTTAAAGGAGTTATAACACTCACTATTACAGCAAATACTTTTCACACATTTTCATTAATGTTTGCCGTATTTACACCTATTTTTCTTGGATTTTTATTAACCACATTTCCTCGCTTTAGCCAAACACCACCACTTGAGAAAAATATTTATCTAACAAGCTTTACTCTTTTAGCAACTGGTATCGTACTATTTTTAATTGGCTCATCTCTTTGGAGTTTTTTAGTCTATATCGGTATATTGTTTGTTTTAAGTGCTTTGATATATACGATGATAGTATTTTACCTAATTTTTAGAGGTTCTCCCTCACCTGAACTTTATGATCAATTATGGATTATGATAGGTTTTGGTGGGGCTATAGTATCTTGTTTACTCTTTTTTATAGGGATTATAAGTGATATAGACTTACTCTTATCTTTGGCAAAACTTATAGGTATATATCTATTTTTAACGATAGTAGCATTGACATTAGCGCAGAGAATGATCCCATTTTTCTCTCATGTGATGATTAAAAAAAACAAAAAATTAATACCAACAGTATATGGACTATTTGCAATATATATAATTTTAGAAGTTTTTGGATTAAGTATCGGTTTTATAGCTCTTTTTATTGCTGGAGTTTTTTTGGCAAAAGAGATATATAGCTGGAAACTCCCTTTTAAAAGCTCAGGGGCGGTTCTTTGGATTTTGCATTTGGCACTGTTTTGGTTACCTCTCTCACTTATCATCTCTTCATTTAGTTCATTAGCTGAGATAATTTTAGATAAAAATTTTATTTTTTTAGGTATTCATCTTGTCATGCTTGGTTTTTTAACAACTGTTTTGATCGGTTTTGTCACTCGCGTAACTCTTGGACACTCAGGCAATAACATGATTATTGATACTCAAACTAAAATGCTTTTTTACGCGACCCAAGTTTTGGTTTTAACAAGGTTTTTATACTCATATATAGGCTCAAATCTGTTATTTGATATCTCTTCTTTACTTTGGCTTATACTCTTTATAACATGGTCTATAAAATATCTTCCTGTTTTAGTTTTTGGGAAAAAGATAACTTAATCAAATTCTCAAAATGTCGATTGTAGTGAAAATACAATTTGAACAGGAGAATAGAAATGAAGATAAAAAAAAGTGTTATTTCAACAGTTTTAGCGTTAGCATTAGCAAATACTTTTACAGGATGTGGTAGTAGTACATCCCCTAGTGAACCATCTACAAAAACACCTGATACACCTAGTGATCCTGGTAGTACACAACAAGAGATTAAAATTTTAGGTGGAGTTGTTGATTTAGGTAGTGCGGTTACTGGTGTTTCAACAAATGGAGA
>CAYUSV010000007.1:10503-18910 GCA_964447385.1 uncultured Campylobacterales bacterium
AGTACTGTTGTTGCTCTTAAAAAAGATATAAAAGATGGAAAAATAAAGATCAATCCTAAAGATTTTGAGACAAAAAAAGATCTTAATGAGAGTGAAAATGAGCAAGAAAAAATAGAGAGAGAAACAAGAGATGAAAAACTAAGAGAGCAGTTAAATAACTCTTCGGCAACTGATAATTTTGAGATGATTGATAATGTTCTCAAAAAACAGAGACTAGAGAGTGTTGAATTAAAACCAAAAGATTTGATAGGGAAGATAACAGAAGGTGTAGCTGGTCTTAAATTTGGCGTAATTGAGAGTTTTGTTAAGCTTGGTCTTCCTGTACACGATGGAGATGGAAATTTAATCGTTTTTATGCCTACAAAGTTTGACAAGCAAGGTGAACTTCCTGGTAAAAAATACTCATTAAATTATTATGATGCTGATGGTAAACTTGCAGGAAGCGTTGGAGATGATTTTGCTATAAGAGTTATAAATCCTGAGAGTGATTTAGCAAAAGCTAGTGGCAATGAAGAGTGGTTTTGGGATTTGGGAGTTGATAGCCCTAAAATTCCAAATAGCGTAATAGATGCAATTATTTTAAATAAAAACAACAAAATAACTTTAGAGACATTGGGTAAAGCATTAAATGGCATGGTTGGGAAAAATAGCAATGTAGATGGTTTAAGTGAATTGTATAACATCAAACTTGATAATAATATTGAACTTTCAGCTCAAAAAATATTGAGTATTTACAAAAAAGAGTTTTTAAAACAAGGATATGAGAGAGCATTATGGGGACAAGTTGATAACATGTTTAGAAAGTTTAACGGTGATTTTACAGAAGATGATATCGTTAAAGCATTTTTACAAACACCATTTATTGTACAAGACAGTGAAAACAAAGAAACTTTTGAAAATAGAATTTTTGAAAATAAAAATGTTATGGGTCCAATAGCAGATAAAATTGGTAGTTCACTAGCAAACGGTATCCCTACAGAAGATGCAGATCAAAGACTTTTACAGTTTAAAGATGGATTTGAGATAAAACCAACTACACAAGTAAAACCTTTAGCAGCTTTAGCACTTATAAACCTTTTTATGGAAACACAAGGTGATTGGGGACAAATGGTCTTTTCACAAAAAGATTTGACTGAACAATTTGGTTGGATATTATCCCCAGAGAACAGTGCATTTGACGGCAAAAAGATTTGGATGTTAGACTTTTTACAACCAAATGCAGAAGCTGAAGATGAGAGTTTAACTCAAAGGGCCAAAGATAGTAGAGATATGGTTATACAGTTAGTAAAATTAATAACCGGAACTTCTCAAATAAGTGTTGAGCGAAAATATAATGATATGATAAAAGAATTTTACAGTATCGTTAAAAAAATAGAGAGAAAAAGAGATGAGAGTAGTGCAAATTCATTTGAAACCTCTTTTAAGGGTGATATGGTTGTATTTGATATTGATGAAGAAGCAAAAGATGCTAGTGTAACATTTTCGGTTGTAGATTTTAATAATAATCCTATAGAAAATTTAACTCTAAAACTTATTCCACAATTTGAAGATATAGAAAGTTATATGTGGACTCCTGTTAAAGATTTGGCAATTGATATGACTTATGCTAATGGTAAATATTCTGCAGATGGATTAAAAATATTCAATCCAAATTTAAGATTTGATGATGAAGGTAAAGTTTCTCAAGATGGAAGATATAGGTCTTTAGGCAATTTTGAACTAAGAGTAGTTGAAGGTGAAAAAGAGTTCCCAATCGGAGGTTTTCCACTATTTGCAGGTAACAATGATTTAAATATGCCATTTTATTATGACAAAAATATTGATTATGGTGTTTCTATAGGGGCACCTATGGCTCCTGGTGTGGCTGCACCAATATCAGATGAGATGTATGAAAGTTTTTATATAGAGAAAGATATGGATCTATTTTTTCCATATATTGAAACTACTAACAATGAAATAGTAGGTGAAAGTATTCTTCACTTTAATTTTGAGAAAAAAGAGTTTACACTCTCTGATAAAAATGGGAAACTCAGTAATGCTCAAATTGTTTTAACAATAATTAATCCAGATTATGAATCAGCATCAGCACCAAGATCAGTTGATAGTATGATTGTTGGAACTGATATCAAAGAGGGTGCTATGGTTTCAATACTTCTTAGTGGTCCACAAATTAAAAGACAAACTATCGATATGTATGTGAATTATGTTGGAGAGAGTGGGATTGGTGTGGATTTTGTAAAAATAGGTCAAGGTGATGCTACTGGTCAAAATGAAGTTTTTCAGATGATGAAAGATCGTTTTTCAAGAGAAGATAGATTTATCGCAGAGTTTGACGGTAAAAGGAAAAATGGTTTATTTAGTGATTTAAACTTTGATGATGTAGATGCTATCGTTGGATATAAAGGGAAGAAATATATTTTAATGTTTGAAGATTTTGACTCAATAACTATGAGAGATATTGATAGCGGAGAGTTTGCAATATTTAGATTTGTTAAAGAGGAGTTTAAAAAAGCATTAGATATTACTGAATTATCTATCATAGGAAAAGAGCTTCTATTTGAAGATGATTATATAGCACAAAAAATTATATTTTTAGATGATAAAACCTTTAGATCAACTTCAAGAGATAAAATGTTTGACTATGCTGATAGTAGAGAGCATGTAAATGGAGTTTGGAGTATTGAAAATGGTGTTGTTATTCTTGAGAGTGAGTATCTAGGCAGAATATCTTTGGTTAATGCAAAAGATAATGACGATGGAGAGTTTAATCTAGGAGATAAGGTAATTTTTGCTTTTACACAAGGTGGTATAATTGAGCCAGCATCACCAGAGCATAAAGTTATATACTTAGCACAACCAAGAGATGACATCGACTCTTTTTCATATATAAAGTATCCTGAGTATAACTATATTGATGGAGGAGATGTAGTTGATACACAACCAGGATATCCCGTTGACCAAGGACCAGAGTATCCAGTTGATGAAAATGCTCCAATGATTGAAGATCCATTTTTAATTGGTCAAAATCTTTTTGATGCACTTTCAGGTCGTGTACTTTACAGTGCTACAACAAGTGATGATGCGACAAAAATTTTAGAAGAGATAAAATTTAATCAAGAGGTTACTGAAATAAGTTTTAATGTTTTGGAAGGTAACGATGAAAATAAAACTCTTTCAATTCTCTTAACAGATGATAGTTTTAATATCGATAATGAAATAATTCAAATTATAGATCTGCAAAGTGATTTTGTTATAATACAAATTATTGAAGATGGCTTATTAAACGGTGTTGAAAAACTCTTTTTTGCTATAGAAAAAGCACAGGAGAATTATGACTCTATACTTTATGAAAATCATTTTACGAATCAAGATGGGAGTTATATGGAGCCAATTATAGAGAAAACTGTTGTTGATTGGTATTATTCAAGTCCTGCAGAAATGACTGCACAAGATGTTTTTTCATTAAAAAACTTTTGGATAGATGAGACTAACAATCTAAATGGAGCATATCAAGGCTTTACACAACTTCCCGCACCGAGTGAAGATATAAACTCTACATTTGGAGAGCTTTGGGCAGTTAGTGCAGATGGTATAATCACAAATGAACTTGTTGGGGGTTGGAATTTATTTGACATGAATGATAATGGTAAGTTTGATGTTATTAATTTCTATGATTACAATCAATCTTTTATAGAAGCATATCGTTTTGAAAATGGAAGTTTATATAAAACTTTAACAGATCCAAATGAATTTGATCAACAACCACCTGTAGATCAAACAATATCTCAAATATAATTTACAAAAAATCTAAAGAGTATCCATAAGGTACCCTTTAGATAACAGCATTTTTAAAGCTTAAATATAATATAAATAATATACTTAACATATTATAAATAAGGGAAAATATGCGCATTCTTACTCTCATGCTACTTTTATACTCCATAACATTTGGTTATCAAAAAGGTGATACGCTAAGTAAAAATATACAAAAAAAGCTGGATATAAAAACTGATAAAATATATATAATTGATTTTTTTGCATCATGGTGTCCATCTTGTGAAAAAGAGATGCCTTATATCTCAAAAGTTAATGAAAAGATCGATAAAACAAAAATCAAAATTATAGGTATTGGTGTTGATCAAGATATAAAAAAAGGTCAAAAGTTCCAAAAAAAACTCAAGGATAGAGGGGAGCTAAAGTTTCAAGTTATTGATGATCCTAAAAACCTAATCATCAAAGAATTTAATCCTGTAGGCATGCCTGCACTGTTTTATATAAAAAATAAAAAGGTTGTAAAAGTTATCTTTGGAGCAGTTGATGATATCGACAAAATTATACTCTCAGACTTAAAAGAGTTGGAGTAAACTGTGAAGATATTTATGTTGGTTGTAGCTACACTACTGCTTGGTGGATGTGGTATCACAAATGTTAAAGCTTGGGAAAAAGGTACTTTAGCAAAAAATACTATGAAAAACAGTGCAGGTAATACTCTATTTAAAAAGTTTGAAAGTCATATATATTTTTCAAAAGAGGGTTCAAAAGGTGGCGGTGGCGTTGCTGGTGGAGGTTGTGGATGCAACTAAAAATAAAATTATCATTTTTAACAACTATAGCGTTAGCAACCTCTAGTCTAATAGCTGAAGATTATGTAAGTGTGCAATTAGTGCATTATGATGAGGATAGCGGTCGAACTACCGTACTTAAGCCATCTATTGAAGTCAATAAAGATTTTGGTGCTGATTATTCACTAAATGTCAACCTCATATCTGATACAATCAGTGGAGCTAGTCCTACTTTTTATGATGCTAACAGTGGAGCTTCGGCATACTCTCGTGGCTTTGTTAACCAAGAAGATATAGTTTTTGATAATGTTAAATATGATGATGAGAGAGTTGCTGCTGGTGCAACATTAACAACAAGATTTGCAAATAGAGATGAACTCGTAACAGGGTTTAATTATTCAGATGAAAATGACTATCAATCTAGTGAAATATCTGGTGAATATCTGCACTGGTTAGATAATAGTAAAAATAATTCTATCTCTTTTGGTTTGTCATATCAATTTAATGAGATAGCAACAGCTACTGAAAAATATGACGATGATGACGATAATTATGATACAGATAGTGGTGCGACTATGAAGTTAAATGTTATAAATGCAGAGATAGGTTTTACACAAATCATCAATAAAAATTCTCTTATTAAAACTTCTCTCTTTTACTCAAATGAAGATGGTTATCTTAACAACTCCTATATGAATGTAATTAGATATTATGATACAACCCCTCAAATAGTCATTGAAAACAAACCAGACTCTAGAAGTGCATATGGTGCTACACTGCAATATATCGTTGCATTAAACGATAAAATGAGTTTAAACAGCGCATATAGATATTATAGCGATGACTGGGATATAAACTCTCACACTATCAGTAGTGAACTATATTATGAACATGGTGAGAAATGGATATTTGGAGCAGGAGTTCGTTATTATACACAGAGCAAAGCTAAATTTTATAGTGGCAAAAAAGATTTTTTTACCAATGAAAAATATGTATCAAGCGATAGAAGGATGAGTAATTTTGATGCGATAAACTATAAACTGAGTGCCGATTATAGAGTTAACGAAAAGATTAGTATAAATGTTGGTACAAACTATTATGATCAAAGAGATATCTTTAGTGCAGTGTATTATAACGCTGGTTTAAAATATAGGTTTTAACCCTATTAACCATCCCAGACCAAACTTCATCATAACAGTAAGCCATAGAGGGGTAAGATGTGAACAAAATATTTTGAGGTTTAGCCGTAGCTAAATCGATGAATATTCTGTTTGCAACTTGCCCCTCTATGGCTTACCCTTTGGGCGATTATCAAACAGCACACTTGCTTCGTTGAAAGGATTTGAAGCTACCAGTAGCTCCTGCACCCTTTCGCCTCACAATCGCACTGTTTGATAATCGCTGTTATAATGAAGTTTGGTCTGGGATGGTTATATTTTTACCAAGCTTTAATCTCATTATATAGACTATCTCTCTCAATTGGCTTAAATCCACTATTTTTTATAAGTGATACAAACTCATTTAATCCAACTCCTTTGGCACTTTTTGCTCCAGCCGCTGAGTTAATTGACTCTTTTTCAATTGTCCCATCAAGGTCATCAGCTCCAAACTCTTGTGAGACAAGAGATAGATTGATAGTTGAAGTTACCCAATAAGCTTTTAGATGTGGTATATTATCAAGCACTATACGGCTAATTGCCATTGTTTTTAAAATTTCACTAGAGCTTAAAAAGTTTTTGACATTTAAGAAATTATTCTCTCGTTGGTAGACAAGTGGTATAAATGCGTTAAAACCATCCGTCTCATCTTGTAAATTGCGAAGGCGCATCATGTGATCAATACGATCTTTTCTCTCTTCTATATGTCCAAAAAGCATAGTAGCATTTGAGTGACGACCCCTTTTGTGCCAAAGCCTGTGAATCTCTATCCACTCATCTGAGGTAACTTTACCTTTACATATCTTATCTCGTACCTCTTCATCAAATATCTCAGCTCCGCCTCCTGGCATTGAGTCCACACCTGATTCTATCATCATGTCAATTATCTCTTCATAACTATGATTATATTCACAAGCCAAAAAATTAATCTCTGCCGCTGTTAAAGCTTTTATATGTATATGAGGAAATTTATCTTTGATTTTTGAAAAAATATCAAGATACCAGCTAAGTCCAGTATCAGGATTGTGAGCCGAGACTATATGTACCTCTTTTACACCCCTTTTTTCAGACTCTTTTACAATATCTAATATCTCATCATGATTCATTGTGTATAAATTTGGGTTCTTACGACTTGCTGAAAATGCACAAAATTTACATATATCTTTACATACATTTGTGGGATTTATATGACGGTTGATATTAAAAAAAGAGTTTTTGCCCCATCTTTTTACTCTTATACTATTTGCTAAAGAGCCAAGAGTAAAGAGATCAAGCTCATAGAGCTTTAAAGCTTCATCAAAATTTACTCTTTGCGCATCTTTGATTTTTTGTATTAAACTGTTCATCTTTTTATTATAGCAAAAGCTACTATATTTTTGTGATAAAAGCATCCTTTTTTATCTTTTGAAGCTCTCTTAATTTTGATTTTGCCTCATATGAGCTATCAAATGGACCAACAAGAACCAGTTGTACATCTCTTCCTAATCGATACGCATCCTTGACCTCAAACGAATAATCTTTTTTTTCTAAAATATTGATAAGCTTATTATACTCATCTTCAAACCATGCGGCCATCTGTATATAATAATAGTTATTTGAGATATTTTCTACCTCAATACTCTTTTTTTCTACTTCTAAAGGCAATATTTTTTCAGCTACTACCTGTTTTATCTCTTTAATTGGATTTTTTTTTAACATCATAAACTGAAACTATATCTTCGTTAGACTTTATACTCTTTTTTGATGAGCGTTGCATAACACTTGGTTGATATGGTTTTGGACTCTTTAGTGTAGATCCAAACATATACCCTACTCCAAAATTCATTGTATAATCCATATCATTTGTATCAAATTTTTTAAGTACTTTACCTTCAATATTTATGCTTATATTCTTTTTCATTAAGTATCTAAATCCAATACCTCCATCAATAAACCCTTGACTCACATCATGTGTTGTCTCATTACTTAGTAGTTCATATCCACCACCCAATATGATATATGGCAGTACTTTATACTCTTCCTCTCCGTTTATAATAATTTGCCCTGAAAAACGATGCATGTTAGTATTTTTTGATAAAGTGGAGTAACGCACATTGTCTGCTATCTCATATGAGAGTTGATATCCATAATACTCATTAGTATACGCAGTCGCTCGAATACCATACATAACTTTACTCTGCATTTTAGAGCTGTCATCAAAATTATTATAACCGATAGTTGGTGAGATTTCGTACTGTGCAACATCTTGCGCATTTAGTGCCGTAAAGAGAGATAAAAATGTATACAATACAAATTTTTTCATGAATTTTCCTCAAATAATTTATTTTCTATGAGGCATATCGTCTTATTTTGAAAGTTCTTTAACTATGATGTAGTGATAATCATTCAAAATGGATAGAATGATTATCAAAGGAGTTTAATTCATATGATAGATAAAAGCATCTCTTTTTAATCTTTTAAGATATTTTATAGCTATATTTGCCTCTTGTCTAGTTGCATAAGGTCCAACAAGTATCAATTTTGCCTCTTTACCATATCTTGTTACATCTTGCAGTAAATATGGATAATCTTTTCGCTCTAATCTATCAGTCAATACTCCTCCATTACCTTTGAAAAGTGCCGCCATTTGAACATAGTAGCCATCTTCTGCAGCTGGTGATTGGGAAACCTCTTCTTCAATAATTGTAG